>NZ_JBIUAT010000002.1:0-225703 GCF_044547685.1 Acinetobacter sp. NPDC052428 | reverse complement strand
CACTGTAACAGTCTCAGATACACGAGTATCTGTAAAGATTCGTGTAATTCAGCACTTGCGACCGACTAAACCAATAGCCATGTGCATAAACCTCTAAAAAAGCGGACTAATTAACTTAGAGTGTTAATTAACCCGAAAGCCTTAACCCAATGCGATCTGAACATCAACACCAGCTGCAAGATCTAACTTCATCAATGCATCTACAGTTTTGTCTGTAGGTTGAACGATGTCGATCAAACGCTTGTAAGTACGAATTTCGTACTGGTCACGCGCGTCTTTGTTTACGTGTGGTGATGTTAAAACGTTAAAACGTTCAATGCGTGTTGGCATTGGAATTGGACCACACACTTGTGCGCCAGTACGTTTTGCGGTTTCTACGATTTCTTGAGCTGATTGATCAATCAGGCGATGATCAAAAGACTTAAGACGGATACGAATTCTCTGGTTAGACATACCAGTAAACTCCAAGCCAAATATATAAAGAATCACTCTTGACGCATCTCACCCCACTTTATGTGGGCAAGTGTCAAGAGCAGTGAAATATCACTAAGGTCATGATCGATGCCACGACTGTAACGATAGTTAACTACTTTATTCGCAGTTAACCCCCTTCCTATTGAAGGGTCGCTTATTATAGCCATTGTTTAATGCATAAGCAAATCTCTTTTATGGTTTTATCCAAGTTTTCAATTTATGACTTAAAACAATAGTTTATTGTTTAAATATTAGGCGGTTTTTGCCAAAACATATTCTATAGCACGATTTAATATCTGATTTCCTTCAATAAATTTTTGCTTCGTAGTTTTTTTTAATTCAAATAAATTTTGCACATATTTTCCTGAAAATTGTGCAAGCTCTTCTTCATTTTCCAAAAACAATTCTAGCGTTTCTGGGGTAATTTCCGGATGAAACTGGAAGCCCAATACATTTCTGCCTAACTGATACATCTGATTACGACAGGCCTCATTTTCTGCCAGATGGACTGCACCTTTAGGCAATTCAAATGTTTCATTATGCCATTGCAGAATATTGAACTGCTCCGGCAAGCTAAAACACGTCTCTGGTAGATTCGCCACTCTGTGCACCGTGGTCCACCCCAATTCTTGTTCTGGATTGCGACTAACACCTGCACCCAAAGCATTTGCAATCAACTGCCCTCCCAGACACAGGCCAATTGCCGGTTTGCCATGCGAAAGATAGCGACGCAACCAGCGTTTTTCTATTTTTAACCAAGGGAAATTCGCTTCATCATTCACACTCATAGTACCCCCCATAATGATCAGCAAATCCACCTCTTCCACTGCAGGCAGCGCCTCGATCTCCAAAGGTCGATCCACGGGTAAAGCAAAAAATTCAGTCGCGGTAATGTGCGCCTGATGCTGCTTTAAAAATTCATAACAACTACCAAAACCTTCACCAGCAATATGCTGAAAATAATGCACTTTTAAATGCGACTTCATGCTCCTCAACCTATTTTTTTAGCTATATAGATTTAGGTTTTGCAAAAATGAAGCCAACTTTTTATAAGACTTGTTGTTTTTAAACAATTCACAACGTAACTGGCAGTGAGTCACAGATTCTCTTAAGCTAGAGTAATATTTGATTACATTTGAGCGCATTCACGTGAAACAAGACTCTCAAACTCGCCTGATTCATGCACCACGAAAGGCTCCTCAAGCGATTTCTACCATTCAACCTCCCCTCTATCGTGCATCGACCATTATCTTTAACAATACCGATGCCCTGTTTAATCGCCATTGGACCGATGACTATGATTATAGTTATGGCACGCATGGCACGCCTACGACCTTTACGCTGGGCGATAACATCGCACAACTCGAAGGTGGTTTATATCACCTGCTCGCACCGAGTGGTTTATCCGCGATTAATCTCGTGAATTCTTGCTTTTTAAGCCAGGGCGATGAGGTTTGGGTGGCTGACAATATCTATGGTCCAAACATGGAGCATTTACGCAATATGGAAAAGCGTTATGGAATTACGGTTAAAGTCTACAATCCCATAGAGCTTGATACGTTTCAGCCTACAGATAAAGCCAAACTGATCTGGCTCGAGGCTGCTGGCTCAGTCACCTTAGAGTTTCCGGATCTGGTTGGTTTGGTGAAAAAAGCCCAGGCACATCATATTCTGACGGCACTGGATAATACCTGGGGCGCAGGTCTGGCTTTTAATGCCTTTGATTTTGGTGAAGAGCATTTAAGTGTAGATATGACGGTACATGCACTGACCAAATATCCAAGCGGCGGGGGGGATATCCTGATGGGATCAGTGGTTACGCGAGATAAGACCCTGCATCACAAACTGTTCCGTGCGCATGCCATTCAGGGCATTAGTGTTTCTGGTGATGATGTGGCACAGGTACAACGCAGTCTGGCTTCGATGCAACTTCGCTATGAACACCAGTCGAAAAGTGCGCTGACATTAATGACATGGCTTAAACAGCAAACCGAGTTTGTACAGGTGCTGCATCCTGCAGATCCGGACAGTGCAGGCCATCAGTACTGGAAAGAGATTTGCAAACAAGATGAAAGTGCCGGCCTGGTCAGCGTGATCTTTGACAGCACATACGTAATGCAAGATATCCGGAATTTCTGCGATAGCTTAAAACTGTTTAAACTTGGCTTTAGTTGGGGTGGTCCTGTCAGTCTGGTCATGCTATATAATTTAAAAGACATGCGCGTGCTGGAACATTCACACTTAAAAGACGGCTTGCTGGTTCGCTTCTGTATTGGACTGGAACATCCGGAAGATTTGATTCAAGATATTCAGCATGCACTAGAACAAATGAAAAAACTTAAAAATGAATAATAAATAACAGGAACAGCTATGGGTACACCAATTGTTATTGCTAAAAAAACTACGGATACCACGCAGGATATCGTGCTGCACTCCCAACTTGCCAATCGACATGGCTTGATTGCAGGTGCCACTGGTACCGGAAAGACTGTGACCTTAAAAGTATTGGCGGAGAGCTTTTCTCGAATTGGTGTACCCGTTTTCCTTGCCGATGCCAAAGGCGATGTGTCCAGCCTGGCCAAAGCAGGTGAAAGCAGCCCCCAGTTTGATGAACGGATTAAAAGTCTCAATATCGAGTCCATTCCTTTTGCAGCCTCACCGGTGGTGTTTTGGGATTTATTTGGCGAACAGGGCCATCCGATTCGCACTACCATTTCTGAAATTGGCCCACTGCTGCTAGCGCAAATGCTGAATCTGAATGACACCCAGGAAGGCGTTTTATCTGCCGTGTTTCGGATTGCCGATGATCAGGGTTTATTACTGATCGACTTTAAAGACCTGAAAGCCATGCTGAGTTATGTCTCTGAGCATGCGGCTGACTTTAAGGCTGAATATGGCAATTTATCTCCCGCCAGTCTCGGTGCTATTCAACGCAACTTATTGGCACTGGCTGACCAAGGCGGTGATCAGTTTTTTGGCGAGCCGGCGCTGGATCTGATGGACTTTTTGCAAACGGATAGTCAGGGTCATGGCAATATCAACCTATTGGCGGCTGACAAGCTGATGAACATGCCTAAGCTATATGCCACTTTCTTGCTCTGGATGCTCTCCGAGCTGTTTGAACAGCTTCCCGAAGTCGGCGATCTGGATAAACCCAAACTGGTGTTCTTCTTTGATGAAGCGCATTTACTATTTAATAATGCCAGCCCTGCCCTACAGGATAAGATTGAGCAGGTGGTGCGTCTGATTCGTTCTAAAGGCGTGGGGATTTATTTTGTCACGCAAAATCCGTTGGACTTGCCTGAAAGTGTCTTAGGCCAGCTCGGCAATCGGGTTCAACATGCTTTGCGGGCTTTCACTCCCAAAGATCAAAAAGCAGTGAAAACCGCAGCAGAGACTTTCCGAGCCAATCCTGAATTTAAAGTCGATCAGGTGATTACCGAACTTGCTGTCGGTGAAGCCCTAATTAGCTGCCTGGATGAAAAAGGCATTCCACAAATTGTAGAACGTGGCTGGGTCATGCCGCCGTACTCTTCATTTAGCCCTATCAGTTTAGATGAACATAAAGCACTCATGACTCAAAGTATTGTCGCCGGTATTTATGAGCAGCCAGTCGATCGGGACAGTGCCCACGAAATGCTGCAAAACAAGGTCGCAGAACGCCAGCAACAGGCTCAGGCCGCCGAAATTGTCAAACAGCAAAGCAAAGAACAGGAAGCACTCGCCAAGCAGCAAATTAAAGAACAGGAACGTCTGGCACGTGAACAGCAAAGAGAAGCTGAACGCGCAGCCAAGCAACGAGAAAAACTGACTCAGGATATTGTCGGTACCTTTGCCAAAAGTGCTGCCCGCAGCCTGGGCGGGAGTACTGGGCAGAAAATTGTGCGCGGCTTACTGGGTTCGCTGTTTGGCCGAAAATAATCCCTCTCCTTTTCCGATCATCATCGCATTTTTTATGGGATATTTTCATATCCCATAATTTTTTTATGGTTTTATGACTATGTGCTATTGTAAAGCCATTTTAAAAGATGTAATTTAAATACATCTTTTAAAAAAACCTGTAGACGGCTCTCATGACTCCACAACATATCGAACTTGTACAAGCGACTGTTCCTGTTTTACGTGAAAACGGCGTAGCACTTACCACATATTTCTATAACCGCATGCTGAACAACCATCCTGAGTTGAAAAACACCTTCAACATGGATCATCAAAGTACCGGTCGTCAACCACGTGCCCTGGCTGCAGCAGTCTTGGCCTATGCCGAGAACATCACCAATCCGGGCGTTTTGGCCAAAGCCATCGAACGTATTACCACTAAACATGTCAGCCTGGATATTCAGCCGGATCAATATGCGATTGTCGGTGAGAACCTGTTGCACTCGATCAGCGAAGTTTTAGATGTACCCATGGACTCAGACCTGATCGCAGCGTGGAAAGAAGCGTATATGCAACTGGCAGATATTTTGATTGGTGTGGAAAAATCTAAATATGCCACTCTAGCTTCTGAAAATGGTGGCTGGGCGGGCTGGCGCGAATTTGAAGTGGCAGCAGTCAATGATACCGATGCAGGTAAAATCTTTACGCTTAAAGCTAAAGATGGTGCAGCGATTGCAAGTGCTGAAGCGGGTGAACATATTTCAGTACGTGTACAGGTGCCTGAACAGCACATTCGTCAACCACAACAGTTTAGCTTTGAGCAGGCTCAAAACGAGCAATATCAAATTACTGTGAAAGCGGAAGAAAATCCAACCGCATTCTCGGTTGCACAGACCCTGATCGACCACTACAAAGTTGGTGATGTGGTCGAAGTGTCTGCCCCGCTCAAGCTTTAATTGCAAAAACGGTTTAGACTAGCTTCAGATTCTGATTAAAAGCTCCATTCGTGGAGCTTTTCATATTCAACTTTTTCATTTTCTAGCTGTTGACCTTATGCAACTCAATAAATTCACTGACTATGCGCTTCGGATTCTGATGTATGTCGCACAGCCACGTGATCTCCCTTATACCATTGCAGAGCTTGCCGAGCGCTTGCAGGTTTCACAAAATCATGCCATGAAAATCGTGCACTTTATGGCGAAACAGGACTGGCTGATCACCACACGCGGTAAAGGTGGCGGCATACGTTTAAATCCGGCAAGCCTGAACCTTCAACTGGGACAGATTGTGCGGATTCTGCAACGCGACAGCAATGTAGTGGAATGCAATAGCCCACCCTGCGTATTACGTCCAACCTGTGGTTTAAAAGGCATTCTAGATGATGCGGTGGAACAGTTTTATAGCAGTCTGGACCAATATGTGCTTAAAGATGTGATTAGGCCACGAAATGCGCGTTTCAGTAGAAATTCTCCGATCGGCCTAGTTAATCTTTAAAGTCTTCCGGGTCAGGTCTTGTGACTTATTCTTGCGGCAAAGTTCGCTTGCCTGTGCGACTTCCTTTATAATGTTTCATTGTAGATCATTTATTGAAGTTGAGTTATGCACCACAGCAGAGGAAAATCCAAAAACAGTAAGACAGCCCATGCGCCTAAGCAAAAGATCAGCTATGAGAAAAAAGTTGATTCTGCCATTACTGAATATTCTGTGCGCGCACTCAACTGGCTACGCAAAGCCGAATTTTTAATGAGTGCACCCAAACTCAGTCTATGTGTAGAAGATACTGGCTATGAAATTGCTTTTGCCGGCCGCTCGAATGCAGGTAAGTCTAGTGCGATTAATGCCCTGACTAACCAGAAACAGCTGGCACGTGCATCCAAAAAACCTGGCCGCACCCAGATGATCAACTTTTTCAGTCTGGGTAATCCGGATCAGCGTCTGGTCGACTTACCCGGTTATGGTTATGCGGCTGTGCCTGAAAAAATGAAACTGGTCTGGCAAAAAGAACTGGAAAATTACCTGATTCATCGCCAGAGCTTGCAAGGTCTGGTATTGCTGATGGATATCCGTCATCCCCTGCAACACTTTGATGTGATGATGCTGGAATGGGCTTATTCTCGCCAGTTGTTCGTGCATGTGTTATTGACCAAATCTGACAAACTAAACCGTGGTCCTGCATCCAAAGCCTTGCAGGAAGTCAAAGCGGCATTGAAAAAGATGAAGCTGGATTTCTCGATTCAACTATTCTCCTCCATGAACAAACAAGGTTTAGAAGAACTGGCCAGTGTCATGGGTGGACGTTTGAACTTTACCTTAGATCAAGCTTCTGAATATGATCTGGACAGTATTCCGGAAGCATCAGCGCATGATTTGAATGAATCCGATGAACCGCTTGAAGAACTTGAACTTAGTGAAGCTAATTCTGAGCATGCTGCTGAAGTATCAACACATGCTTTAAATGAAGCTGAAGAACCACTTGAATTGCTTGATCAGGATCAATCCGAGCTTAAAGCGGCAGATGAATTGAATCAGAATAAGCATTCAGCGGATTAAGACCATATCATTGGAATGGTCTGAGATTGTTCTTGATTTATTAAAACTCATCTTATAAAAAAAGCAGGTCAAATACCTGCTTTTTTTATTTGTCTTTTGACTGTTTTAACTGTCCGCAACTTGTGGATCTGGTTCACGCGTATGCCGGTCTACCACGACACTGATCATCATATCCCCTTGAACATTCACCACTGTACGCACGGTATCCAGTAAACGGTCGATCGGTAAAAGAATGGCAATCGCCTCGGCAGGCAAACCGACCGATTGCAAGACCATAATCATGGTCACCATACCGGCACTCGGAATTCCCGGTGCACCTAAGGATGCAATCATCGCAGTCGCACAGACCACCAGCTGCTGCCCCAGGCTCAGATCCAACCCCATTAAATTGGCAATAAATAATGCTGCTGCCGCTTCATACAGCGCCGTACCATCCATATTCAACTGTGTACCGAGTGGAATTACAAAGCCTGCGGTATGTGGACGTACCCCTAAATTTTCCTGCGCACATTTCATCGACAAGGGCATGGTGGCCGAACTGGAACTGGTGGCAAAGGCAGTAATCAAGGCAGCACGTGTGCCTTTAAAGAACGTGACTGGATCCATCTTGCCGAAAATCCACAGCAATAAAGGCAAAACCACGATGCCATGAAAAATCGTCGTGCCTGTGACTACCGCCGCGAATTCAGCCAGACGACTAAGAACCGACACATCCTCAGTGGCAATTAATTTGGCCAATAAGGCAAAAATACCGAGCGGCGCCAGTTTCATCACCCAGCCAATCATTAACATCATGATCTCGAAAAACTGGTGACTCAGCTTGCGCACGGTACGAAATTTATCTCCACCTGCGACCAGTGCCACACCAACAAATAGCGCAAAGACCACCACCGCCAAGACATTGCCATCCGAAAATGCTTTAAACGGATTGATTAAGGTATTTTGAATAAAATTGGTAAAGAAAGATGAAGGCGTGAGGGTATCCGGCGTTTGATGTTGCGCCATGGCATCCTGGAACATCAGTACATCGACGCCTTTACCCACATTAAACAGATGCGCACACGCCAGACCTAAAATGAGCGCCAATGAAGTGGTTGTCACACAGCACATCAGGGTGATTTTCCAGGTTCGGCTCAGTTGTCCACCCGCCTGCAGATTGGATACACCGACGACAATCGAGCTAAAAATCAGTGGTACTAACAGCATTTTTAACAAGCCAATAAAAATGCTGCTGACGATGCCGATGCCATATAAGCTGATATCAAAAAATGAGGTCTGCGGAAATATCGTCAGTAGAAATCCAAACAGCACCCCCAATACGGCGGCAATTAAAATTTGCGTATTTAAGCTCATCTTTTCATGCATTTTTAATATTGATCTTAAGCCGCACTATGCCATGCGGACTCCATAGAATCGAGTAATATTTTATAAACGCGGCGTAAGGAAATGACATCGACTGGCCATTTTCATCCGGCCTAAAAACAAAAAACCGAATCTGGGATTCGGCTTTTTGGGCAAGAATAAAAACTATTGTGTTTCAATTTCACGTAAGCGGATCAAACCTTCCTGAGAGGTACTGCAGACCAGCTCGCCATTTTGCCACATCCGGCCAAAATTTAGACCGCGTGAACTGGCACTTTGGGTAGCATCCATATCGTAAAGCATCCATTCATCTGCACGGAACGGTTTATGGAAGTACATGGCATGGTCAATACTGGCACATTGCAGACTCGGCGAAATATAGCTTAGACCATGCGGACGCAGCGCCGTGGTCATCAAGGTAAAGTCTGAATAAAAAGCAGCAATAGCCTGATGCAAGGAGATCTGATCGACTTCTGCAGGAATACGGTCATGCGTACGGATATAGTGCGCATAAGACGGTGCTTCAGGTTGAGGCTGGAATGGATTTTGCGGATTGACCGGGCGAATTTCCACATGACGATCACGAGTGAAAGATGCACGGACATTTTCCGGAATAAACTCAATAATCTGCTTGATCAGTTCCGCTTCATTTTTCAGACTTTCTGCCGGTGGATATTCAGGCTCTGAAATCTGGTAATTTAGCCCTTCTTCCTGATGCGCGAAAGACACCATACACATGAAAATGGTACGGCCATGCTGAATGGCGCGCACCTGACGGCTGACAAAGCTCTTGCCATCACGGATACGATCCACTTCATAAATAATTGGTGCATTGACATCCCCACCAAACAGAAAATAGGCATGTAATGAATGTGCCGGACGGTCTGTGGTATAAGACGCGGCGCGTAGCGCCTGCCCTAAAACCTGCCCACCGAACACGCGCTTGCCCACCAGATTCCGGCTGATTCCCCGGAAAATGTTTTCTTCTAACTTTTCTAAGCTGAGCAGCTCGACCAGTTCCTGTGTTAAGGCATTCATAAGCAACCTATCTAATATTGGAGATATCCCAAAATGGAAAAAAGGATTTAAATAATTGATCTGGAATATTCTGCCACAAAATCAGAGCGAAACTCTAAAGTTTGCATGACTGTTCTGTCATACTGATGTCATAAGTGACTAGGAAAAGCATCTGCTTTCACGCTAAAATTGAAGCACTTCTGTTGAAGTTGTTAAAAAAGATATATTTTTTCATCTTAAAAACCCGCAAAATAAATCCCCTCAGAAGTCCTGTGGTTTTGGTCAGTAAAATTAGGAGCAGCTATGTCCAAGAATGGCTTTGGTCAAATGTATCGCAAGCTTTCAAGTAAGTTACTTGATCTTGTGGTTACCCCTCATGTTCTTGGGGAAGTACCAAGTGAAGTGACAGCGCCTGAATCTGATCAGACTGTAACAGAATCGCAAAAACTGGTCTGCTACGTTTTACAGAACCATTCGCGTAGTAATGCACTGGTGGTCGATGCAGAAACGCGCCGCTTAAAATTACCGGCTGCACTTGATCCAATGCAACTCGGGAACAACAAGGAAAAAGCATCGTTGTTGTTTTTACAGCATCATGATGAAAATAATTTGCTGAGCTCACCACCGCATGCTTTCCCGCCGCGCCTGTTACGCCTGATTGAAATTCTGGAGCAACATCCTGAACTGGATGTCGAACTGGTACCGGTAACAGTACTTTGGGGACGTGAACCTGAGAAAGAAGATTCCTGGTTTAAACTTTTATTTACCGACACCTGGTCTACACCAAGCCGGGTCAAGCAACTGGTCAATATCGGCCTACATGGTCGCCAGTCTTATTTAGAGTTTCATGAACCGCAGTCTTTACGTGCCTTGATTAACTTTGCCAAAGAGACACATCCAAATTCAGCACCGGCAACCTATATTGTCAGCACTTTAAATGATTATCTGGATGGTCAGCGTGAAGTCATTCTCGGGCCGGATCTGTCCGACCGCCGTAATGTCATGCATGGCCTGATTAAGTCACCAGATGTGCAAGCAGCGATTCGCAATGACAGTATTCGTAGCAAAATCTCGATGCTGGAATCTGAACGTCGTGCCATTGGTTATCTGAACGAAATCGTTTCCGATTATTCTCATTCGACTGTACGTTTTGCCGATAAAGCTCTGACCCGCTTATGGACGCAACTCTATGACGGCGTAGAAGTACATAATTTCAGTACCGTGCGTGAACTGGCCAAAGATTATGAGATTGTCTATACCCCATGTCACCGCAGTCACATCGACTATTTGTTATTGTCTTATGTGATCTATCGTCGTGGCTTGATGGTGCCGTATATCGCTGCGGGCGATAACCTGAACATGCCTTTTGTGGGTCAGATTTTACGTGGTGGCGGTGCCTTCTTTATCCGCCGTACTTTCCGTGGCAATGCGCTCTATACCACAGTCTTTAAAGAATATTTATATAGCGTTCTATCACGCAATACCCCACTGGAATACTTTATCGAAGGTGGTCGTTCACGTACTGGTCGTTTGCTACCCCCAAAAACCGGGATGCTGGCGATGACCGTGCATGGTCATTTACGCGGCAAAGCCAAACCAATTGTCTTTGTACCGACCTATATCGGTTATGAACGCCTGATGGAAGGCGGCACTTATGTCGGTGAGATGAGCGGCAAGCCGAAAGAAGCCGAATCTATTTTTGGTATTGTCAAAACCCTGCGCAAAATTGAACGCATTTTCGGTAAAGTGCATCTGAATTTTGGTGAGCCGGTATTTCTGGATGACATCCTGAAACAGCATGGCGCAGAAAATATTAAAATTGAAAAGAACGATGATCCAATTCCACAAGCAGTTTCTGATGCAGTAAACAGCTCTGCGCAAGCGATTCTGGAAAATATCAACCGTGCAGTGGTGATCAATCCGGTATCGCTATTATCGTTGATCCTGTTGGCGACACCGAAACATACGCTGGATGAAGAAATCTGTATCAAGCAGCTGGATACTTATCGTACCCTGCTGGCGGCATTACCTTATGATGAACGGATGGAAGTTACACCGCTTTCAGGCAAAGAAATTATTGCCTATGCAATGAAGCTGAAACTGATCAAGCGGGTAAAACATGTGCTGGGCGATATCATTGCCATTGAAGATAATCAGGCAGTTTTGCTGACTTATTTCCGTAACAATATCGTGCATTCCTTTGTGCTTCCGTCATTGATTGCAGCACTGGCTGAACACAATGGAACGATTCGCCGTGATGATGTCGTCAACATCAGCAGCACCCTGTACCCATTCCTAAAAGCAGAGCTGTTTTTAAAATGGCAGGAAGAGGAAATTCAGGGTCAGGTGAATGCGCATATTGATAGCTTAATTGCCTCAAAACTGATTACACAAGATGGTGAAAACCTGATTGCCCCTGCACCAAATACTGAAGCGCATCATCAGCTCGAAGTTCTGGCTGCCCCAGTGACCCAAAGTCTGGAACGTTATTACATGACTTTGGCCCTGATTACCCAGCGTGGTTCAGGCAATATCTCGACCCGTCAGGTGGAAGAACTCAGTTATCTGGTGGGGCAGCGCCTGTCTGTGCTGTACGAGTTCAATTCGCCTGAGTTTTTCGATAAAGCCCTGTTCCAAAGCTTCATTAAAGTCCTAACCCAAAAAGGTTATCTATGTACCAATGAAGACAATGCGATTGTTTTTGATGAACAGCTGACCAATGTAGCGCAATATGCGGATCTAGTACTGGATGAAGTGAAGTTGCAGATGCTACATCACATCACCGATTTTACGGATGAAGAACTGAAAGAAGCTTTGGATGCAGTTGCGGCTGAACAAGCCAAGAAACGCGCGAAGCGGAAGAAGAAGTAAATTTAAATTAAATACCAAGAGAGGCTAAGGCCTCTCTTTTTTATTTTAGAATTTATAAGAAGTGAAAATTGGGAAGCTAATGCCGTTATTTAAATAGGAATATTCCCTCTCCTGAGTAAGTTTTAAAGCACGGCTTTTAAAACGAAGCGCAAGTGAGGGTTAGGGAGAGGTAGTTTGAAAAAGCCCTCCTCCTAACCTCCTCCCAAAGGGAGGAAGAACCTCAATCTACAGAATTTATTCTTTCCATTAACTCCAAATAATCCTTATAACAATCTGGATGCTCTAACTCAAATCCCATTTTCTGCATTCGGGTCGCATAAAGCTTTTTACCCGTGACCTCCTCGCTTTCTACTTGCAGCAAAGAAAGTCCTAGCTGCTGTTGGAACCATTGCAATATTTCATGCATTAATTTCGGCTGGTTGTCGGTCACAATATATGACTTTTCAGGATGTTCCACGTGAATCATCTGTGATAAGAAACGTGATAAATCTTCAATATGAATCCGGTTGGACCAGTGCAGATTAGGATAACTCGTCATCGAGGCGGCCATTTTCTGCAGGCGTATTACTGAAGTACCGTAAATGCCGCTCGGACGAATGATGGTACATTGCTCAGGATAAGCAGTGAAATAAGCCTGCTCCATCTGCTGCAAGATTTTGCCCTGAGTATCATTCGGGTGAATTTCAGTTTCGTCATCTACGATTTCACCGGAATTTTGTCCATACACTCGTGTCGATGAAACTACTACAATCCGTTTCACCGGATGCTGTTTCAAGGCAGCCACAATAGGTTGAACCGAATCCAGATAAGTTTGCTGATAGCCTTCAACCGTACTTTGTTTGGGACTAAGTAATACATAGACCCAGTCAATCGGTGCAACTGCAGTTAAATCCAGCTGATGCACATCCTGAATCAGATGAGTTGCGAATGAATCTGTTTTGGGACTCTGGCTAATTGTGCTAATTTGATGACCTTGCTCAAATAGTTGTTTAGCCACACGTCGGGATGTTTTACCATAACCGATAAATAAAATATGCATTGAGCACCGAATCACAAATCTGGTTGAGGGGACATGGCTGCAGTCCATCAGTTACAAGGCGTTGGCAATGCCGCCGCTGCATTACTCGAAAAACTAAATATCTTCAATACTGATGATTTGCTTTTTCATCTACCACGTGACTATGAAGACCGTAGCACGATCATTCCCATGAATCAATTAAGCGTGGGACGCAGCTATCTGCTGGAAGGCATCGTCAAAGGGGTAGATTTTCCACCTGGCAAACGCAAATCCATGGCTGTGCTGCTAGATGATGATTTTGGCAAAGTCACTTTACGTTTTTATCATATTTATAAAGGCATTACCGACCGCTGCAAACTGGGTAACCGTTTAAGAATTTTTGGTGAAGTGCGGGTTGGTGCGCGCGGTTTGGAAATGTATCATCCCGAGCTGCAAGTCATTACTGAGGACACACCTTTACCTCAAACCCAGCTTACGGCGATTTATCCGGCGACTGAAGGCCTGACCCAGCCCAAAATACGGGATTATATTCAGCAGGCCCTGGCTCAATACAGCGATCATCTGCCTGAACTGCTGCCAGCAAAATTTAGCAATGGTTATGCGCTGAAACAAGCACTGGAATATATCCATCACCCGCCAGTCAATGCCAATATGCTGCAGCTGGCACAAGGCTCGCATCCTGCACAGCAACGCCTGATTTTTGAAGAGCTGGTAGCACATCAGATCAGCTTATTGACCCGGCGTGCCTTTATTCAGCAGGTCGAAGCACCTTCTTTTGTACCAAGTAAAACCTATGCCAAACAGCTTTTAGCCGGTCTGGCTTTTGAAATGACCGGTGCGCAAAAACGTGTATCCAGAGAAATTGCGCAGGATTTAAAAACCAATAAGCCAATGTTGCGTCTGGTTCAAGGCGATGTCGGTGCGGGTAAAACCCTGGTGGCTGGTGTCGCAGCTTGCCATGCACTGGAAGAAGGCTGGCAAGTAGCGTTAATGGCACCGACCGAGATTCTGGCCGAGCAGCATTATCTGAACTTTAAACGCTGGTTTGAACCTTTAGGCTTAAATGTAGCCTGGTTGTCCGGCAAACAAAAAGGCAAAGCTCGTGCCGCAGCGGAACAGGTGATTCGGGATGGGAGTGCTCATCTGGTCATCGGTACCCATGCCCTGTTTCAGGAAAATGTCGAGTTTGCCAAACTGGGTCTGGTGATTATTGATGAACAGCACCGCTTTGGTGTAGATCAACGTCTTGCTCTGCGCAATAAAGGTCTGGATGGTATGTCACCGCATCAACTGGTGATGACTGCGACACCCATTCCACGCACCCTGGCCATGTCGGCCTATGGTGATCTGGATACCTCGGTGATTGACGAGCTGCCGCCGGGTCGTACCCCGATTCAGACCGTGACCATTCCATTGGACCGGCGTGAAGAAGTCTTACAAAGGATTGCCAGTAACTGTGCCGAAGGTAAGCAGGCCTACTGGGTCTGCACCCTGGTAGAACAATCCGAAACCTTAGATGCCCAAGCTGCCGAAGCTACCTTTGCTGAAATCCGCGAGCGCTTTCCTGAGCTGAATATCGGACTAGTACATGGCAAGATGAAAGCCGATGAAAAACAGGCGGTAATGCAGCAGTTTAAAAACAATGAATTACAGCTGCTGATTGCCACCACCGTAATTGAGGTCGGCGTGGATGTTCCGAATGCATCCATTATGGTGATTGAAAATGCCGAGCGTCTGGGTCTATCTCAATTGCATCAGCTACGCGGTCGAGTTGGTCGTGGTGCCAAAGCCAGCTTCTGTGCCCTACTGTATAAACATCCGCTCTCGAAAAATGGTCAGGAACGTTTAAGAATCATGCGCGAAACCAATGATGGTTTTATGATTGCCGAAAAAGACTTGGAATTGCGTGGCCCAGGTGAGCTGCTCGGGACCAAACAGACTGGCGACATGAATTTCCGTGTGGCCAAACTGGAACGGGATGATCACCTGCTCAATCAGGCACATTATGTGGCTCAACAGATGCTCAAGGATTATCCCGATCAGGCTGAGGCATTATTGCAACGCTGGCTACCGGAAGCACCGCGCTATGCCTATGTTTAAATTACTGGAACATGGAAAATTCTGGCTGACCCGCTTGCAGCCCTGCCAGCTCTGTCTGACCGATCATCAGGCCATTCATTCAGTCTGTGAAGATTGCTGGCGACAATTACCCTGGACACATCAAACCATTCAACGGCAGGAAATGCAGTTCCAGATTGCCTGCGACTATGCCTATCCGATGGATCGTTTGATTCAACTGTTTAAATATGAACAGAAATTGCATTTGCAAAATTTACTGGCCGGTGCGCTGTTAAGTTTAGACCTGCCTAAAGTCAGTGCGATAGTACCGATGCCGATCTCAAATGAGCGTCTGGCCGAGCGCGGTTATAATCAATCTCTGGTACTGGCCAAACATATGGCAAAACAGCTGAATGTACCCATCTGGCAACCGATTACCCGACTAAAACAACATTCACAGAAAGGTCTAAGCCGACTGGAGCGGATTGAAGACATCCAGTCGCAATTCCAGATCAGCACCATTTCCAAGCTGCGGTATCGTCGGGTGCTGATTATTGATGATGTGGTAACGACCGGTAGCTCGATTCGGGCACTGAGCCAAACACTTGAACAACTGGGTTGTCAAAAAATTTATGCAGCCTGTCTGGCAGGCGCACAAATCTGAAAATTTAAGCTTGGGCAAGTAACTGCGACTTCACCCAAGGAATCACAATTTCAGTGGTCAAAGGTGCCAGTCGTACCTCTTTTTCATCCAGATTCACCCATTTCATTTCAGCAATTTCCGCTTCAATTTTTGGTGCTTGATCCAGACTTACCCAATAGACATAACTCACCAGTTGATGATCAGGCTCATTGGCAGTCTGGGTTTCAAAACGCCCAATGAATTGCTGAATCTGTGCCTGTGTGCCAATTTCTTCCTGAATTTCACGCAACATCGTTGCTTCTGGTGCTTCATTTGGCTCCAGCTTGCCACCAACCTGCATAAAGCAGGACGTTCCTTTTTTGCGAACCACCAGCAGTTGCTGCGCTTCATTTAAAATAATGGCTGCAGCCACCGTAATCACTTTCATTTATTTTCTACAAATCATGCTGTGGACAGCTTATTTTACAAGATCGGTCTGATCGACCATACCCCATTTCGCTTCGGGCGACTGATAACTTTCAAATTGGCGCAGAATATCATCCAGATTATCACTCACAATTAAAGCATCACTAAAGCGCGCTTTGGTAAAACCTTTCTCAGTCGTCATATGGATAAATTTGAGTAAATCATCATAGAAACCATCGACATTTAAAAAAGCACAAGGCTTTTTATGAATTCCTAACTGTGCCCAGGTCCATTGTTCAAAAATTTCTTCCAGCGTTCCTGCACCACCCGGAATGGCAATAAATCCCTGTGCCAGTTCCGACATACGGGTTTTACGTTCATGCATATTATCGACCACAAATAGCTCGGTAATATGCGGATGCGCCAGTTCACGATTGACCAGCTGTCTTGGAATTACACCAATCACCTTGCCACCAGCAGCCAAAGCACTATCAGCAATAATGCCCATTAAACCGGAGCGACCACCGCCATAGACTAGCGTCTGATGCCTTGCTGCCAAGGTCTGGCCAACCTTTTCGGCAATCTGGGCATAGAGAGGATCTGAGCCCAGTGCTGAACCACAAAAAATTGCGATAGAATTCATCATTTCACTCTCCAATTGACGCTATATTGTACGAAATCGCTGCAAGCGCGTTTTTTCCAAAAATAACTGCTTAATATCAGTGTTTTTATTCAATTCCTTGTCTAAAATACACCCATTCCAATTCACATACTGCGCCAGGGAGAAAAGACAGCATGCTTGAAGCCTTTTACGCCACAGAGCGCGGTAGCTTAGAAGATATCACGATTAACGGTGATTTCGACCTGCATCCAGATTTAGTATGGCTTGATCTGATTGCACCTTCACAAGAAGAGCAGCAATGGATTCTAGATGCCTATGCGCAAAACTTACCGACCTTAAAATCGCTGGAAGATATTTCCTCGAGTGCCCGATTTTACCGTGATGATGACGGTATTTTGCATATCAGTACCTATTTTTTAACCAAAAATAAAAACTATCAGGTCGAGAACGAAAACGAAGATGAATCCAGTATGCTGGCGACGGTACAAACTGTGGCATTTATTCTGCATAAGGACCGTCTGTTTACCTTGCGTGGCGAAAAGCTGGTGGCCTTTCGTGCCTTCCGTGCCCGTGCGCGCCGCAATGATTATGAAATCGATTATAAAGATCCAACCTGGATTTTATTGGGTTTGCTCGAAGCCAAACTGGATGAACTGGCCGATATTCTGGAAGATGTCCATAAAGATTTAGAGAAATATTCAACTGAAGTGTTGAATAACCGCCATCGTGAGCAAATTCTTGATCTGGATGACATGATTACCCGACTAGCTCAATTGGAAGATATGCTCGGTAAAGCGCAGCTCTGTCTGATCGATTTACGTCGTGTACTAACCTTCCTGTCTCGTCCACGCGCCTTGGGCAGTCATATTTATGATGCGGATATCCGAGAACTCAGTGAAGATGTACGCTCGCTGGTTGAACATGATGCCTTTCTGTTCCAGAAAGTGCGCTTCCTGCTCGATACCACGTCCGGATTCATTAACACGGAACAGAACGATACGATTCGTCGATTCTCGATCTTGCCAAGTATGCTTGCGCCACCGATGCTAATTGCCAGTATTTATGGGATGAATACCGAAGTCCTGCCTTTTGCACAAGGCACCATGAGCTTTATTATGGTCAGTATTATTTTAATCGGCTTTTTGATTGGGCCATTGATTTACTTTAGATGGAAGAAGTGGATTTAGAATCCCTCCTAACCTCCCTTTTCAAAAGGGAGGGATTTTCCCCTCTCCTGTCAGGAGAGGGTTAGGGAGAGGTTTCTTCATTAGATGTCCCTTTCTAAATCCCACTTGCTCTTTAGATTTAAAGCGAAGTGCAAGAAATGCCTGTATTTAATTCATATCTATTTACTCCCTCCTCAACTTCTCTTTAAAAAGTGAAGAAAATTCCCCTCCTTTTCCAAAGGAGGGGTTAGGGGAGGATTTTTAAAAACCCTCTCTCTAACTCTCTCCCTCAGGGAGAGAGGACGTGCAATCCATATTTAGATCTATTTGATTTTAATTATTTCTTAAAATTTAATCATAATAAAAAAAGCACCTTTCGGTGCTTTTTTTTATTTACTGAATGATCTGTAAATCATCCTGTAAATGACAGGCCTGAATGATATTCATCATTTTAGCAGGGACAGCTTTAAACTGTAGTCCTTGCGCTTGAGGCGTCTGGCGCAACCAGCGCACCAATACTGCCAAAGCCAAAGTACTGCCACTTTCAAGCCCAGCCAGATTAACCACAAGCGGAAACTTGGTCTGCGACTGAACCACACGCAGACCATCTAAGTAATAGTCCTGCGCATTGGCATAGTCAATCTTGCCTGAAACCTGCAATTCCTGATCCTTGAATACAATCACGGCTCACCTATCTGATTATTTCTTGTCGATTGCAGCTTCTGCATCCGGTTTGAAGTTAGCAATAGCTTTATCTATGTTACCGCCATTACGTTTTACTGTCGCAGCAAACTGGTTACGGAATTGCAAACCTAGATCAATACCCGATACATTGATGTTGCGGATTTTCCATTGTGAACCTTTGTCCACCAGCTGGAACGCCACCGGAATTTTCTCGCCTTTATTATTAAAGTCGATGGTTACGACAGGGTTTTTGCTATTGCTGGCCTTGTATGGACGCACGCTATAGGTCTGATTGCTGAACTTGGAAAATGCAGAACCATAATTTTCAATGAGCGTTTCACGGAAATTCTTTTCAAACTGTGCGCGCTGTGCAGCAGTACTATACTGGTTCGTCGCATAAGTCCCCATCACAATACGCGTGAAAGACTGTGAATCAATGTAGGGATCCAGATTCTGGCGCACAATCGCTTTTACCAGCGCTGGATTGTTCTGCAATTTTGCGTTATCAGCTTTGAGGCGCTCAATCAAACCATCTGCCACTTTTTTAATAAAAGCAGGTGGTGCTTCAGACGGTGCAGCAAACACTGTACCAGCAACCATTGTTGAAAGAATGCTTGCTGCAAGCGTTTGTTTTACTAAAGTCTTCACTGAAATCTCCTCAATCTATTATTCAACAAATGCAGGTTCTGCATCAGTCGATTCTGAAACTGTCGCCTGTTCTGGGGCAGTTTCTTGACTATCCGACGATTTACCGGCACCGCCAGTAATAAACTTCGTCACTAAATCTTCAATTTCCATGGTGCCTTGGGTATTGGCAATCTGATCACCGCGTTTTAAATAGTTCAGACCACCACCTGGAATAATTTTCAGGTATTTTTCACCCAATAACCCATTGGTCGCTACCATAATATAAGCATCCTCATCAATATTGGTGATGGATTTCATGTTAGCTAACAGTTGTTTTTCCATGTCTTTTTGTTGCTCAGGTGCAGCCGCAGTATAGTCCGAACTATAACGCAACTCTTCCAGTGCTTCCTGCTGAACCTGCTTTAACTGTTCAGTATTAAACGAAGTCAATGAGCCATCCAAGGTCATATGTACGGTCGCCAGACGCGTCACTGGATCCAGGGTAATGTCATCCACCTGCCCCACTTTCACACCACTCAATGCCACTTTGGCACGTGGCTTGATCCCATTTACATTTTCAAAAGTCGCTGTCATTTTATAGCTGTCGGAAATATTATGTCCGACCAGACCACTGACACGCATTGCCAGGAAAAATAAGGCAATACCAAACAAAATAACAAAAACACCAACGGCCAGCTCACTAGTACGTGATTTCATTAAACACCTCCGAACATGACCGCAGTCAACACAAAGTCAAAGCCTAAAACGCACAGCGAAGAATACACGACTGTACGTGTTGTAGAAGTTGCAATACCTTCCGATGTCGGGACACAGGCATAGCCTTGATATACCGCAATCCAGGTACAAATTAATGCGAATACAAAACTTTTAATAATGGTGCCATTCAAGACATCTTTATAGAATTGCACGCTGCTTTCCATGCCGCTCCAATAAGCGCCTTCATCGGCACCCAAGAAATCCACCCCGACCATTTTACCGCCCATAATGCCAACTGCGGCAAAGATGACCGAAAGCATTGGCAAGCTAAAAATCCCTGCCCAAAGACGTGGCGAAATCACCCGCTTCAATGGATCGACACCGATCATTTCCATACTGGACAATTGCTCAGTGGCTTTCATCAGGCCAATTTCAGCAGTCAAGGCCGAACCGGCACGTCCTGCAAACAGCAAAGCGGCGACCACAGGTGCCAGCTCACGCAGCAAGGTCAGCGCGACCGCTGTTCCTAGCATCGACTCACTACCAAAGGTCGACAAGATGCTAAACATCTGCAAACCAAGCACAGACCCGATAAACAGGCCAGAAACCACAATAATCAGCAGGGACAATACCCCAACCCGATACATCTGATAAACAAACAGCTTTACTCCAAGCCAGGTCGGCATGGAAAATAAAATCTGCAATAGCATCAGGGTCGCGACCCCAATCCCCTGTACACGTTCAATAACGCGTCTACCTAATGCGGCAATTGCATTCATGAACGAACCTCATCACTTAAATAAGCTTGATGACTAAACTGATAATCCACCGGACCTTCTACCGAACCAGTCAGAAATTGCTGTACAAAAGCAGACGGATGCGCTTTTAGTTCTGCCGGTGTGCCCTCACCCTGAATTTTGCCTTCTGCCACCACATAGATGTAGTCCGCAATCGATAAAGTTTCTGCAACATCATGCGAGACAATAATCGTGGTTAAGTCCAGTGCTTCACGTAATGAACGGATCAGACGAGTCAAAACGCCCATCACAATCGGATCTTGTCCGGCAAACGGTTCATCGTACATGATCAGCTCAGGATCCAGCGCAATCGCACGGGCCAAAGCCACACGCCGGTTCATACCACCGGATAGTTCAGACGGCATCATCTGTTCTGCACCACGTAAACCGACTGATTCCAGTTTCAGTGCCACGATTTCCTTAATCAGATGTTCCGGCAATTTGGTATGTGCCCGAATCGGAAATGCGACATTTTCATACACGCTCATATCGGTAAACAAAGCACCGCTCTGAAACAACATACCCATCCGTGCACGTGCTGAAAAAAGTTCGGAACGTGACATCGTGGCAATATCTTTGCCGTCCAATAAAACCTGACCGTGCTCAGGAACCAGCTGCCCACCGATCAGTCTTAATAAGGTGGTTTTACCGGTACCGGATGGCCCCATAATGGCGGTAATCTGCCCACGACGAATATTTAAACTCACGTCGTCATAAATCACGCGCCCACCCCGCTTGAAGCTCAGATTCTTGACTTCAATCAGAGATTGAGTATCTCGCGCTGTTTGATTTTTCATAGCTGAGTTTATTCCTGCATTTTTTCAGCATGCATACTATAAAGGAACGAAGTTCAAAATGTTAGCAGTTGAAAAAGGTGGTTTAATATCATTAAAAAATGACAATAATAGATTATTTCGTATTTTTTATAATAAAAATATGTACTTAAGCTTAAGTCAGGTACATTGATTAATTAAAAAGACTGTATAAATAATAGATAATATTACATAAAATCAAAGTCAATGCGATATATGGCATATACACCTCTATCAATTGAGATCGAAGAGCTAAGCTTTTCATATTAATAGTTATCATAACCCTGACAAAATATGATTTAGTAGACATTTTACGTTAAAAAGCAAAAAACTCAATGCATAAAAAAAACCGGTATTTCTACCGGTTTTTTTATCTTCATCTAGCGACTGAATTAGTCGTTAAATTTACGACGTGGACGATCTTCGCCACCGAACGAACGTTCACCACGTGGCTTGTCATCAAAGTTGCGACGTACTGGACGATCACCGAAATCACGCTTTGGACGGTCATCACCGAATGAACGCGCTGGACGATCACCGAAACCACCTTCACGACGTGGAGCAGGACGATCACCAAAATCACGTTTTGGACGATCACCATAACCGCCTTCACGAGCTGGTTTGTAATCTACACGGTTGCCACGGTTGTCATCATTAGAGCGAGGACGGTCACCAAAACCACCTTCACGACGTGGAGCTGGACGATCACCGAAGTCACGCTTTGGACGGTCATCAAACGAACGTTGTGGACGGTCACCGAAACCGCCTTCACGACGTGGAGCTGGACGATCACCAAAATCACGCTTTGGACGGTCATCAAACGAACGTTGTGGACGATCACCGAAACCGCCTTCACGACGTGGAGCTGGACGATCACCGAAGTCACGACGTGGACGATCTTCGCCACCGAACGCTGGACGTTCGCCACGAGGTTTGTCATCAAAGCTACGACGTGGACGATCATCACCGCCTTCACGACGTTTGAAGTTGCTTTCGCCTTCAAAACGGCTACGACCACCGCCATCACGACCACGACCACCGCCGAAACCGCCACGACCACGACCACCACCATCACGACCACGACCGCCGCCATCACGACTACCGCGTGCAGGAGGTGGAGATGGCTCAAGACCTTCAATTTCAGATACGTTCAGACGCGCATCAAGGAAGTCTTCCAAAGCACGGATTTTACCGCGTTCACGGTAAGTCGCTAAAGTAATTGCTTTACCAGTACGACCCGCACGACCTGTACGACCGATACGGTGTACATAGTCTTCGTTCTTCATTGGAAGACCGAAGTTGATGACGTGTGAAATTGTTGGTACGTCAAGACCACGCGCTGCAACGTCAGTTGCAACCAGAATCTTCGCACGACCTTCACGGATGCTGCGTAAACGACGGTTACGAACAGTTTGTGGCATAGCACCGTGAAGCGCTACAACTGATAGACCTGCTTCAGCAAGTTCTTCAGCCAACATATCTGTGTCTTCTTGAGTTGACGCAAATACAACTGCTTGATCAACGTCTTCTTCGCTCAACCAGTGAGTAAGAAGTTTTTTCTTGTGCTCGAAACCGTCAGTCCAATGCAAAGTCTGAGTAATATCAGTATTTGTAGAGTGACCAGTTTCGATCGAAATACGCATTGGATCATTCATCATGCGTTCAGCAAGTGTAATGATACGTGGTGCAAAAGTCGCAGAGAACATAAGAGTTTGTTTGCGGTTTGCAGCCAATTCACCAATTGCTTCTAAGTCTTCAGAGAAACCTAGGTCAAGCATACGGTCAGCTTCATCGACGATTAACGCGTCAACTTTATCCAATTTGATTTGACGACGATTCACCAAGTCAAGTAGACGACCTGGAGTTGCAACAACAACTTGTGCGCCTTTTAACTGTTGAATTTGCTTACCAAAAGGCATGCCGCCCATGATTGCCGCAATACGCACGCCTTTCATGTGACGTACAAATGCAATTGCGTCTTGACATACCTGTTGTGCCAATTCACGAGTCGGTGAAATCACCAAAATATTCGGTTGAGTAACCGCTTTCATGCGGTCTTTAAACGGTACTAATGTATCTTGGTTTGCCAACGCATTTAACGTAGGAAGTAAGAATGCAGCAGTTTTACCAGAACCTGTTTGGCTTGACACAAGAAGGTCTTTGCCTTCAAGCGCAGCTGGAATCGCTTGTTCTTGTACAGGAGTAGGAGTAGTAAAGCCTAAAGCGTCGAGAGCCTGGGTTAGAGATTCGTCGAGGGAAAAATCAGCAAAAGTTTTGCTCATAGAGAGTATTCACCCTGAAGTGGGTGCTCCATTTAATAAATAACAATTATGGACATCGGCAAAAAGCGGCACAGCAAATAATGCTGAAAATATTAGGATTCAGCAGCGATCCGAGTAACGACGATGTGGATATAACGCACGCATGATTACGGCCGCAAACCTGAAGGAATCGCTTAAGCGATTGGGGCGCGAAGGATATGTCCTCTCTATGGACAGCACGCGCATACAATGATTAGAAGATAGTGTTCAGGTAAAGAACAGAAATTAAGTGCGTGGCGGAATTATAGCAGAATATTCCACAATGTCATTAAGTTTTAAAACTAATTTTCCTTATTCATAATTTATCTATATATTTCTAACACTTAAAATATAACAAAAAATGTAACAGGCGGTATAAAAAGTCACTTTTCGCTAATTCACCTGATATTTCCAGTATTCAAGCAAACATCAATAACCCCGCACCAGTCTCTGGCGACTTAAATTTCCATGCATAAAAAAGGCATCCCGAAGGACGCCTTTTCTCAATATTAGATCTGATTCATCTAAACCCGATTATTTTGCTGCTTCGCCCCAAGCAGGAACAACTGCTTGCATTAAAGGCTTAAGCATTTTCATTGAACAAGCCAAAACTTGACCATTTTCCATAGAGTCGCTACCACCACGTGCATCAACTACAGTACCGCCTGCTTCTTTCACGATCAATTCGCCAGCTGCGATATCCCACGGCTTTAAACCAAGTTCGAAATAACCATCGAAACGACCTGCAGCAACATAGGCTAAATCCAATGCTGCAGAACCTGAACGACGATATTGCGCGCCAGCTTCAGTTACGTTTAATAGGGTTTGAAAATGGTTCTTGGCATAAGACACAACTTCGCCATTACGCTTGGCACGATAAGCGTGACCAACAGCCATAAAGGTATTTTCCAGGCTGTCTTTAACATTCACACGAATACGGCGCTGGTTCATCATGGCACCACGACCACGACTGGCAGAGAATAGCTCATCTTTCACAGGGTCATAAATCACCCCGTGTTGAGTAATGCCTTTGTGCTGAACTGCGATAGAGATACAGAAATGCGGGAAACCGTTAATGAAGTTTAAAGTACCATCTAGCGGATCGATCACCCAACACCAATCGGCGTCATGACCTTTACCTTCCTGATAGCCAAACTCTTCACCAAGGAAACTGTGATTTTTATAGCTTTTACGTAGGGTATCGATGGTCAACTGTTCCAAATAACGATCTACACGCGTTACCGGACCATCAATTCCTTTTTCTTCGACTTGTAGATCGAGTTTATGACGATTCTGATGCGCTTTTAAAAGCTCTTGACCAACTAACTGAGCCGCACGCGCAGCCATCACCACCATAGGTTCCATTGAACACCCACTACAAATTTGAAGACACTGATAAAGAATAATGCATAAAAGCCCCGATATCTTAGCAAATATCGGGGCTTTTTTGGGAAAAATGTGTCTAAAATTTTTAAGAACTTATGACAAAACGCTTTGTCCGAGGCTAGACCAAGCCTGATTGATCGATTTTTCAATGCCTTGCGCATCCAGACCTGCTTGCTGCAACATCTGTGCATGGGTCGCTTGCGCCATAAATGTATCATCCAAACCCAAATTCAGCATCGGTTTGACAATCTGTGCTTCTGCCAGATATTCATTCACGGCACTACCCGCACCACCCATCACCGCATGTTCTTCTACCGTCACAAACAGACTGGTGCTTAAAGCGAGATCATCCAGCATTTGGGTATCCAGTGGTTTAACAAAACGCATGTTGACCACACGCACGCCAATTTCATGTTTCATGGCAAATGCTTCAGCTGCATCGACTGCGGACTGTACCCGGCTACCAAAGGCCAGTACAGAAATATATTCGTCATATTGTCCATTAAAGCTGGCCACAATTTCCGCCTGACCGATTGGAATCTCGATCATTTTTTGCTGAATCTCGACGCCCAGTCCATTGCCACGCGGATAACGTACCGCTGCCGGCCCTGGATACAAATACGCTGTATGCAACATTTGACGGCATTCATTTTCGTCTTTTGGCGCCATGATCACGATATTCGGAATAGTACGCATATAGGCATAGTCATATGCACCGGCATGCGTCGGGCCATCTTCACCGACCAGACCAGCACGATCAATACCGAAAGTAACATCCAGATTCTGCAAAGCCACGTCATGTACCAGTTGATCATAACCACGTTGCAGGAAAGTCGAATAAATCGCGACGACCGGCTTTAAGCCTTCACAGGCCATACCGGCAGCCAAGGTAACTGCATGCTGTTCGGCAATCGCCACATCAAAGAAACGTTCCGGATATTCTTTGGCAAATTTGACCATGCCTGAGCCTTCGCACATGGCCGGTGTGATCGCAAGTAAGCGCGAGTCTTGTGCCGCTTCATCGCAAAGCCATTGTCCAAATACATCCGAATATTTCGGCGCAGTATTGCTGGCAGCAACGGCATTAAGTTTGCTAATCGCGTGATACTTAATTTGATCCGATTCTGCCGGAGCAAAGCCTTTGCCTTTTTTGGTATAGATATGAATCAGGCGTGGGCCTTTACGCTTTTTCAGCGCATTAAAGACGTGCACCAGCTGTTTGACATCATGACCATCGTACGGGCCAAAATAGTCAAAGCCAATGGCTTGGAATAAGTTATCTGCGGCATCGGTCGCTGCACTGTGCAAACGCGAGTTATACAACCATTCCGGATGTGGCTGTACATATGCCTCACCCTGCTCGGTAACATTAACGAACTCACCGCGCTCCCAAATGGCAGCCAGATGTTTGGCAAAACCACCGGTACTGCAAGAAATCGACATATCATTATCGTTCAGCACCACCATCAGATCAGCACTGTGTGCCACGGCATCATTCAAGGCTTCAAAAGCCATACCTGCCGTCATGGCTCCATCGCCAATAATCGACACAACTTCACACGGATTATTCTGGTAACGACGTGCCAGCGCCATCCCTAGGCCAGCAGAAATCGCCGTCGAAGAATGCCCTACCCCGAAGGTATCAAATTCAGATTCTTCACGAGCCGGAAATGCAGCCAGACCATCTTTGGCACGAATGGTGGTGAGCTGTTCACGACGACCAGTCAACACTTTATGCGGATAGGCCTGATGACCCACATCCCAGATCAGGCGATCATGTGGCGTATTAAAGCAATAGTGTAAGGCCACTGTGAGCTCAATCACACCGAGGTTGGCACCAAAATGTCCGCCACTTTGCCCGGCAGCATACAAAATGAATTGACGTAACTCATCCGCCACTTGCTCTAGCTGGCTTTGCTCGAGTGCACGCAGTTGCTCAGGATGATTGATCGCATCAAGCAACGGTGTTACAGGGCGTTGAGTTGGGATTTCTGTATACAGCATATTATGGCAAAGCCTTCTAAAGCCTGGCAAATCTAAAGCTAGGTCAATGGGGAGTACCCGATCATATAGCTGAATTGTAGCAGCTTCAATTCAGCTACGCTTCTAGCGATGCAATATTAAACAATGATCTCGTCGGGGTGAAAAAATTGCAGCCTACGATTATCCTGAATAATCTTACTATTTATCAACTATTATCGTTCGCTTTCTACAAAAAAGAAAATCTATTGCAGAATTTCGACTTTGCAATTCTACCAATGTTCAATCATTACGCTATACTTTAGCCAATTTCAGGATTTAACGGGTTCAGCTGTGCCAATCGAATTTGTCGCAACGTCAAGATTACCTACCGCTCACGGTGAATTTAAAATTACTGTATTTCAAGACCCTAAAACCGGTGAAGAGCATGTCGCACTTTCCAAAGGACTTGAAGAAGTATCAGATGAACCTGTGGTGGTTCGCGTACATTCTGAATGTTTAACCGGTGATGCCTTTGCTTCACTCAAATGCGACTGTGGCCCGCAATTGCAAGCGACTTTAAAACTGATCAATGAATTAGGCCGCGGGGTCATTCTGTATTTGCGTCAGGAAGGGCGTGGCATTGGCCTGACCAATAAAATTCGTGCCTATGCCCTGCAAGATCAGGGACATGACACAGTAGATGCCAATTTAATGCTGAACCTGCCGGCGGATGCACGCCAATATGATATGTGCAGCATTATGTTGGATCATTTACAGGTGAAAGCAGTACATCTCGTGACCAACAACCCTTCCAAAATTGAAGCTTTAAAAGCCCAAGGGATTAATGTGGTCGATCGTGTGCCTTTGACTGTAGGCTTAAATCCTTTTAATGAACAATATCTTAAGACCAAGCACGAACGCATGGCACATCTTTATAAAAAAGATGATTTTTAATATTTTTAAACCCCTTCCCACCTTATTTTAACTTAATTCCTCCAAACCTCCCTTTCTTGCGCTTCGACTTAAAGCAATGCTTAAGTCTTGCTCAGGGAGGCTTTCCCTCTTTTTCTTGAAAATGAGGTTAAGGGGAGATTAAATCGTCATTGAGAAAATCCGGTTCTCCGGCATCCGTCGCTTTAAACGTAAATCAAAAGCCATACAAATATTGCGTACAAATGGTTTCCCTTTCTCCAGAATCGTGACTGACGAGTCTGCAAATTGAATCAAACCATCCTGTGCCATTTCCTCAAGCTGTTCCAAAACCTCATCAATTTGAGGGAAACGTAGTTCGGGATTTTCCCATGAGGTGCTAAAGCTGCACATCAAATTTAGAATATGTTGCCGGATGATCAGATCTTCCTGATTTAAGACATGTCCTTTAAATACTGGAATTTCATTGCGCGCCAGGCATTCATAATATTCTTCAATGGTTTTCACATTCTGCGCAAAGCTGTACCAGCTATCGCTGATTGAAGAAATCCCGAGTCCAATCATCACCTGGGTTTTAGAGGCGGTATATCCCATAAAATTGCGGTGTAATGTTCCGGCTTGAAAGGATTGATACATCGCATCTTTTTCTAAGGCAAAATGATCCATGCCAATTTCATGATAACCATGCGCGAGTAACTTCTTTTTACCCGCTTCATAGCATTCACGTTTGATCGCATCTTTGGGCACATCAGCATCTTTAAAACCGCGCTGACCATTACCTTTAATCCAGGGCACATGTGCATAGCTATATAAAGCCAGACGGTCTGGCAAAAGCGAATTGGTTTGCTCAATAGTATTTAAGACGTCTTCCAGACTCTGAAATGGCAGACCAAAGACCAGATCATGGGAAATCGATTCATAGCCAATTTCTCGCGCCCATTCGGTCACCTGTTTAACATTTTCATAAGGCTGAATCCGGTGAATCGCCTTTTGCACGGTTTCATTATAATCCTGCACCCCATAACTGACCCGACGAAAACCCAGATCATACAATCCTTGCAAATGCTCACGTGTGGTATTATTGGGATGGCCTTCGAAACTGAATTCATGCACAGATGCTACGTCTGCTTTGGCCAAAATACCTTGAATCAGTTGGGTTAAATGCTCAATAGAAAAGAAAGTCGGTGTTCCCCCACCCAAATGAATCTCTTTAATCAGAGGCTTTTCTTGTAATAGCTCACAATATAAATCCCATTCTTTCAGCACTGCCTGAATATAAGGCTGTTCAACTTCATGGCGTTTGGTCACGCGCTTATGACACCCGCAGAAGGTACACAGGCTTTCGCAAAATGGTAAATGGATATACAGACTAATGCCTTCGTTTTGATTGGATTCCGCAAAAGACTTTTTTAACGTTTGCTTCCATTGTTCCAGCGAGAAATTCTGCTCTTCCCAATACGGAACAGTGGGATAACTGGTATAGCGTGGCCCGGGAACATTATATTTTTGAATCAGGGAATTGACCTGTACCGACATGATACCCACCTTTACCATCGAAAAATGCTCAAGCCAATGAGCGCTTGCGAGTTATTGTGCTGAGCTTGAAAAAAGAATTCAACCTAGCCATTTAGTCGGATTTAATGCCACATTTTACCCATGAATCATGAAACTCAAAGCCCACATCGATGCAGTGCATCACCAAATACACCTTAATCTTTGACTGATTTTATGCTTTGATGTCGTTAGTTTTTTATTTACTTACGAGGCTCTGATGCAGCATCCTACATCTACGGATATTCAACGCGTTCGTGAATTTCTCCTCGACTTGCAGGCACGGATTTGTGCAGCACTAGAACAGCAGGAACGTGCTGGCGGCGGTACAGCCGAATTTATCATCGATGACTGGGAGCGTCCGGAAGGTGGTGGCGGCCGTTCACGTGTTTTGCAAAATGGTACGGTGATTGAAAAAGGCGGGGTGATGTTCTCCCACATCAACATTTCAAAACTGCCTGCTTCTGCGACTGAACGCCATCCCAATATTGCTGGTGCCAAAGCACAGGCCATGGGTGTATCACTGGTGATTCATCCCAAAAACCCGAATGTACCGACTTCGCATGCCAACGTGCGTTTATTTGTCGCAGAAAAAGAAGGTCAGGATCCGATCTGGTGGTTTGGTGGCGGTTTTGATCTGACTCCGTTTTACCCGAATGATGAAGATGTATTGTCTTGGCATCAAACGGCGCATGATCTGTGTGCGCCATTTGGCGAAGATGTTTATCCTGAACATAAGCAATGGTGTGATGACTATTTTTACCTAAAACATCGTGATGAACAGCGCGGCGTTGGCGGTTTATTTTTTGACGACCTGAATCAATGGGATTTTGAAACCTGTTTCCAGTATATGCAGGCTGTAGGCAATGGGTATCTGGAAGCCATTCTGCCAATTTTCCAACGCAATCAGGATAAGCCTTATACCGAAGCACAACGCGAGTTTCAGTTGTACCGTCGTGGCCGTTATGTGGAATACAATCTGGTTTATGACCGCGGCACCCTGTTTGGCTTGCAGACTGGCGGCCGGATTGAATCGATTCTAGTCAGCCTGCCCCCGCTTACCGGATGGTCTTATCGTCCTGAATGGGATGAAGGCTCACCGGAAAAACGCTTAACAGATTATTACCTGAAACCCCATGACTGGTTAACAGAATTAAAATCCAACGCAATGAAATGATACAAACGGCCCTCAAATAGAGGGCTGTTTTAATAGATATATCCTCTATACTGCGGCATAGAAATACCTGATTTGATCGCGGCACCCTATCGCTACATCGATCACATTCCATTTGATGTCTAGTGAGAATAACAATGCATAATCTTCAATTAAATCTACCTGTGTTGGCCTTTTGGCTTTTTCTGGCTCTCGCCATCAGCGCGATGAGTACCGCAATTTTGAGTCACAACCTGATTCTGGATGGCGCCGCTATTCTGGTAAGTATCCTGACTGGGTTTGGGGCTGTTCTCAGTATGGCGCTGATGTTTGCGGAACATATTATGGATATTTGCAGTTCTTAAAACCCCGATAATTTAACAGCAATTTAAAATCGCGCAGGCTTTAGTCCCTGCGCTTTTTCACGTATATTGATGGCCATTTCCGCACATGGACATTGTGAAATGAGCAAACAATTTGCCGTGATTGGTAACCCGATTGAACAATCACGTTCTCCAGAATTACACCATGCTTTTGCTGCTAAAACTGGTGTCGACCTGAATTACACTAAACGTCTGGCGCCACTAGATGGCTTTGAAGCCAACATTCAGGAGTTCTTTAGCAATGGCGGTAGTGGCATGAATGTCACCGTACCCTTTAAAGAACAGGCTTTTGCCCACTGTCAGGTGCTGAGTGAACGGGCCAAAATTGCCAAAGCAGTGAATACCCTGTGGATGGAAAATGGCATCCTGCATGGCGACAATACCGATGGTCAGGGACTGGTTGAGGCAATTCGGGCATTAGACTGGCCACTGGAAAATACCAATATTCTGATTATTGGTGCAGGTGGTGCCACGCGTGGTGTGATTTATCCACTTGCGCAAACGGGTGCGAAAAAAATCGTGATTGCCAATCGTACCTTGGCACGCGCAGAACAGCTGGTCGCTGATCTTCAGGAGGCCGTACCGCAAGTCGAATTACAGGCGATTTCACTAGATAATTTAGCCGGTGAATTTGATTTGGTGATTAATGCCACCTCTGCCAGCCTCAGCGGTGATGCTTTGGTTTTACCAGAAACGTTACAGTTTAAAAGAGCCTATGAAATGGCCTATGGTAAACCTTCTTCCTTTCTGGATCAGGCCAAGACACGCGGTGTACCGACATCCGAAGGCTTTGGCATGCTGGTCGGTCAGGCGATTGAATCTTTTTACATCTGGAATGGTATTAAGCCGGATTTAAAAGAGTTTCTTTAAAACCCCTATCTATCCAATGAGTTCAGTTCGGGTTGCAACTGCAACCCTTTACTCCCCTCCTACTAATTTTTATAAGCTAAAAAACCATAGATTGGTTTTAATGACATTTTAGAAGGAGTTATTTTGCGACCCAAATCCGAGCATAATTCATACAAAAATATACTGGACAAATCACCTTTTAATTCATTAAAGTCCATTGATATAACAAGTTTTTAATCTTCCTGCAATGTAAACACCTAATGATGAAATTCGACGATTGCATTCATTAGCCTTAAAAACCGATTCGCTTTTCTGACATTTTTATTCACTGAATTCATCAATGTTTTTTTATCCCGAATGTGAATAATCAAAGAATCGATACAGATAATCCAAAACTATTTCAATCAGGATTAAACGCATGCCAGCATATAAAGCCCCTTTACACGACATTCGCTTCCTTATGAATGAAGTGCTTGACTACCCTGCGCACTACCAGAATTTGTCGAATGGTGAATATGCCGATGCCGACACGGTAGACATGATCTTAGAAGGTGCGGCAGATTTCTGTGAAAATGTACTGTCGCCATTGAATCAAAGCGGTGATGAAGAAGGCTGTCATTTTGAAAATGGCGAAGTGAAAACACCGAAAGGCTTTAAAGAAGCTTACGACCAGTTTGTACAAGGTGGCTGGCAAGGTCTGTCTTATCCTGAAGAATTTGGTGGTCAAAACCTGCCAATGTCTTTAAACCTGATTAAATCGGAAATGATGGGGACTGCAAACTGGTCATTCCAGATGTATCCGGGTTTAAGTGTGGGCTGTATTAACACTATTATCCAGTATGGTACCGATGAGCAGAAAAACACGTATCTGCCGCATCTGGTTGCAGGAACTTGGGCGGGTACCATGTGTCTGACTGAACCGCAATGTGGTACGGATCTGGGTCAGGTTAAGACCAAGGCAGAGCCGAAAGAAGATGGCAGCTATGCGATTTCAGGGACCAAAATCTTTATTTCTGCAGGCGAGCACGATCTCACTGAAAATATCGTGCATATCGTACTGGCACGTCTTCCGGATGCACCGCAAGGCACCAAAGGCATTTCCCTGTTTATCGTGCCAAAATTTATCGCTACTGCAGATGGCGGAATCGGTGAACGCAATCCAGTGAACTGTGGCTCGATTGAACACAAAATGGGGATTCGCGCTTCAGCAACGGCTGTACTAAATTTCGACAATGCGACTGGTTACCTGATTGGCGAACCAAACAAAGGTCTGCATGCCATGTTCACCTTCATGAATACAGCGCGTATTGGTACTGCGATTCAGGGTATTTGTCATGCTGAATTGTCATTCCAGGGTGCTTTACCGTATGCCAAGGAACGTATGTCAATGCGTGCCCTGTCTGGCAAAAAAGATCCGGAAAAAGTAGCGGATGCGATCATTCATCATGCCGATGTACGCCGTATGCTATTAACGCAAAAAGCCATTGCTGAAGGTGGTCGTGCCATGATTTATCATGCTGCACAAATTGCCGATAACATGAATGATGCTTTGCTGCGTGGCGATACTGCTGCCTTTGAACAGCATGATGATCACTTAGGTTTTTATACCCCAATCCTGAAAGGCTTCCTGACCGAAATGGGCTATGAAGCATCAAATCATGGTATGCAAGTCTTTGGTGGACATGGCTATATCAAAGAATGGGGCATGGAGCAGATCGTACGTGACTCACGTATTTCTACCCTGTACGAAGGTACTACAGGCGTTCAGGCACTAGATCTGATCGGCCGTAAAGTGCTGTTGACCTCGAAAGGCAAAGTGATTCGTGATTACACTGCTGAAATCCTGAAATTCTGCGGTCAGCATGCACGGAATAAATACATGCGCCGTTTTGCCTGGGATTTAACCAAGCTGTGTGCACAGTGGAATGCTTTAACCGTGCGTATCATGCTGGCAGCACGTAAGGACCGCGACATTGTGTCTTCTGCGTCAGTCGATTTCCTGATGTTCTCCGGTTATGTAATGATGGCATACTTCTGGGCACAGCAAGCTGCAGTCGCTTCAGCTAAATTGGCATCTGGCGAAGGTGCGGAAGTTCCAGAATTCTATAAAGCAAAAATCAAAACTGCTGATTTCTACTTTGAACGTATTCTGCCACGTACCCAAGGTCATGCAGAAGCGATGGTGAATCCGTCTAAAACCATGACGGCACTCGCGCCAGAACACTTTAGCTTCGATTACTAAGCTGTAAATTGACTTGAAAAGAGCGCTCCGGCGCTCTTTTTATTGATGTAGATGCCCTTCTTCAACTTAAAAAACCTTTCTGAATAGAAAATATACAAATTTAATTTTATATTTTTCAACATCCTAATAAATTAGCCAAATAAAACGCTTGTATATCTCAAAATAAGCGGTATGATAATCCCAACTAGAAAAATTCTTGTTTTGGTTAGTCTTCTTTTAAGTATCGCAGTTTTAGTCATAAACCTTCGTATTACAGATCAAAAAGCTCCATCCTTTTTATTTTTCAAAGTTACAGTTAGTCATCTGAAATTTTGGCTATAAATTCATACGATTCAATAGGTTATATTATGTCTAATACAGTTAACGGTACAGTAAAATGGTTCAACGAAACTAAAGGTTTTGGTTTCATTCAACAAGAATCAGGTCCAGACGTTTTTGCTCACTTCAGCGAAATCACTGGTTCAGGTTTCAAAACTTTAGTTGAAGGCCAAAAGGTTTCTTTCAGCGTAGCTCAAGGTCAAAAAGGCCCTACAGCTGTAAATATCGTTGCTCTATAATTTAGAAGCAAGATATTGAAAAAAAGCACTCTTAGAGTGCTTTTTTTGTGCCTGAGATTTTTAAAGTCTGCTCTTCTCTTTTCAAAGATTACATTGAAGATCTGAAAACAGATAACCTCTAGGCTATAAAAAATTCCTGACCTGGGGAAATCTGCGCAATAAAAAAACCTCATATAGATTTACAAGAGTTTTTCCAAAAATGAGCAGCGAATTAAAATCAGTTAAAGAAATTCTTCTAATACTGAATTTAAAAAGATATGCCCCTGCTCGGTACAAGAAAGTCGGTCTTGATCATCGACCATTAATTTTCTTTCACGTAAAGAGCTTAGTAACTCATGTAAAGTATCTAGACCCAAACCGGTACGTTCTGCATAGAGTTTAGCTTCCACACCCTGATTTAAACGTAAGGCATTCATCATAAATTCAAAAGGTAGGTCGGTATCTTCAATGCGTTTAAACTGTAGATGTTCAGCAGGTACTTTGGCTAAGTAGTCCTTAGGTAAACGGGTTTTCTGGAACCGATATACGCCATCCGGCTGAGTGACTTTGCCATGTGCTCCGGCACCAATTGCCAGATAATCACCAAACTGCCAGTAATTCAGATTATGTGCTGAAGGCAATTCTTTACGCCAAGCGGAAACTTCATAGTTGATAAAACCCTGAGATTTTAAGTAGAGCTCACCCTGCTCCTGAATATCTTCCAATACTTCATCGACAGGCAAAATCGGTTGAGTCCGGAAAAATACCGTATTTGGCTCAATCGTCAACTGATACCAGGAAATATGGGTAGCACCCTGCTCCACTGCCAATTTTAAATCATGCAAAGCCTGTTCTAAAGTCTGTTCCGGCAAACCATGCATCAAGTCAACGTTAATGCGCTGAAAGCCAGCTTCACGTGCCAGCCCAATCGCAGAGATCGCATCTTCATTGCTGTGAATCCGTCCCAAACGCTTGAGATGATCGGTATTAAAACTCTGTACCCCAATCGACAAACGGTTAATGCCGGCCTGCAAATAACCAGCAAACGGATCATGTTCGACCGTACCGGGATTGGCTTCCAGCGTAATTTCACAGCCTTCAGCAAAGGGAATAATGGCTTTAAGCTGATCAAACAACCATTGATAACCTGGGGCAGAAATCAGTGACGGCGTCCCTCCACCAATAAAGACACTGTGAATCTGCCGGCCTTGGGCAAAATCGACCTGAGTTTTAAAGTCTTCCACCAGTGCTCGTAAATATTCCTGTTCCAATTCCAGTGATAATTGACCATCCGGAACCGCATGCGAATTGAAGTCACAATAAGGACATTTGCGCACACACCAAGGCATATGAATATATAAGGACAAAGGGACAGCAGCAGGATTCAATTCAGCCAAAGAACTACTCAAAAACGATTACAAGATATAGCGGAATTTTAACATGACTCGGCGGCAACACTGCTAAAATTAAATTTGATCGTGTGATATGTCTAAAAATTTAAATAGAATTAGTCAGTTAAAATTATGAAAATATCTTCTCAACTTATTATTTTACTTCCTCTGGTTTTTGCAATCGGTGTTTTATTAACACTCCAGACCGCAATTAATACACAACTGAAAGAATATTTATATTCGCCTATTCAAGCTGCATTTTTTTCCTTTTTGATTGGTACAATAGTGCTCGCCGTAATCGTACTTTTTCAGTCCAATCCCAAACCCGGTTTACAGGAACTGATGAGTGTTCCGTGGTATTTATGGCTCGGGGGAATCGTGGGTGTATACGCGATTAGTATGAGCATTTATGCAGCGCCCAAACTTGGCTTTCTGGTTCTTAGTGGTCTCATTATTTTTGGTCAGATGGTGATGTCGATGCTGGTCGATCATCTGGGATTATTGGGTAATGAAAAAATGCCGGTTAACTGGCAACGTCTTTTAGGCGGCGTGGTAATTTTTATTGGTGTGCTTCTCACTTTACAACGCTAAACCTTCTATTTAAGCACATGATCACGATGAGTAATTTTTGTGTCGAATGTTTTACCAGTCACAACCTTTAGTTTTGAATTAAAAAAACTTTTTCATCTGATGCTGCCTATTCTGGTGACCCAATTTTCTCAGGCTGGTCTGGGCCTGATTGATACCATTATGGCCGGTCACCTGTCTGCTACCGATCTTGCCGCGATTGCCGTCGGAGTAGGACTCTGGATTCCGGTGATGCTGCTGTTTAGTGGCATTATGATTGCCACGACACCTTTGGTTGCCGAAGCTAACGGCGCACGTACACCTGAAAAAATTGCCACCATTGCACGTCAATCGCTTTGGGTTGCTTTGATCCTCGGAGTAATCGCCGGCTTGATTTTGCAACTCCTGCCCGCCACTTTACCCCTCTTGGGTGTACCGGAAAGCTTGCAACCTAAAGCCGGTTTATTCCTGCATGCCATTGGTTTTGGTATGCCAGCGGTGACCATGTATGCGGCCTTACGCGGCTATTCTGAAGCGATTGGAAATCCGCGTCCGGTTACCGTGATTAGTTTATTGGCGCTAGTTTTGCTGGTTCCGCTGAACTATATCTTTATGTATGGTCTTGGCCCTGTTCCAGCCTTGGGCAGTGCAGGCTGTGGGTTTGCCACAGCGATTTTGCAGTGGTTAATGCTCATAACTCTGGCATTGTATATCTTTAAAAACAGAGCCTATCAGCGTACTCAGCCTTTTACTCACTGGGAAAAAATTAACCCGGAATGGGTGAAGCGTATCCTGCAACTAGGTTGTCCGATTGGATTGGCGATCTTCTTTGAGGTCAGTATTTTTAGTACTGCTGCAATTGTGCTGAGTCCTTTAGGTGAGACCATTGTCGCTGCCCATCAGATTGCTATTTCTGTCACTTCACAACTGTTTATGATTCCCATGTCACTGGCGATTGCCTTGACCATTCGGGTCGGTACCTATTATGGCGAACAGAACTGGCAAGCCATGCGTAAAGTACAATATCTCGGCCTGATCACTGCCACTATTCTGGCGATTCTGACCATGATTCTGCTTTGGGTTTTCCGCAATGAAATCGTGGCACTCTACACCTCAGATATGATCGTGACCCAAATTGCGGTCTATCTGATTCTGTTTGCCATTGCCTATCAACTGATGGATGCCTGGCAGATCAGTGCAGCAGGTTGTCTGCGCGGCATGCAGGATACCAAGGGGCCGATGTGGATTACCATGCTGGCTTACTGGGTCATCGCCTTCCCGGTCGGGGTATATCTGTCCCGCTTTACAGAGATGGGGGCAGCTGGTGTTTGGGTTGGCCTGATTGTAGGTCTAAGTGTTGCCTGTGTTTTATTGCTGGCACGACTCTATGGCAATAACAGACGTTTAAGCTTAAAGGTGTAAAAACTTAGTGACTTTCAAGCAATCTTAAATATTGTGTAGGTGGCATGGATGTCACCGTTGAGCTGTAATACAGGGAAGTATCATCAGATCAACGAAACGGTTTTTTACTTTTGCCATGACAAAAGTAAGAACTGCCTACGCGACAGCATAAAAATAAAAAGATGAGGCTATGACACTTATAATTCTTATTTTAATGTAGAAATTAAGAATCAGCTTCTAAAGCATCCTTCAATCTTTCTGGAAGTTTCGATTCATCCGCCACATCTTTAATCACTACCTGCCCCACAATCACATCCGTACCATTAAAAGTCATGGTGGGTGAACCATATAACTCATAACCTTCATTTAAGGCACGGGTCACCCGCGCACAAAAATGTACATCATCCTTCCCAGTAAAATATCGATAGACTTTCATTGAATTTTCTTCATTACTACACTCTGTTTATTCTAAGCTTTTAGCCATAAAACAACATTCAGAATTAATACTCAGCCTTATCTAAAACGATGATGGATTCCGGCATATTTTTTAGTTTAGCCAAGGAGATAAAGATAAATCTTTTATCAAATCAAAGATGATGCATTAAACATGGAGAAGCTGAAGGAAATCACAACACAACCTCTACAATTAAATCTAGGCAATTGAAACTTTGTCACCTATGATCAAATACATCCATTCATAGTTGGTTTCAAGGAATCTCGCATGGCAAAAACGGCTAGCACACCCGGTCGTCGCTTTATGAAACTTGCCGGAATGACCGCAAGTATTGCAGGTAAAACCCTCTCCAATTCCATTAAAAATTTAACTGCCGATGACGAGCAGAAAAATACTGCGCGCAGTAAATTATTTCAGGATATTGGTGTGCAGATTGCGGATACCTTGGGGGAAATGAAAGGCGCAGTCATGAAAGTTGGCCAGATTGCCTCGCAATATAAAGATGTTTTCCCGCCCGAAGTCGCCAAAGCCATTGCTAAGTTACAGCGTCAGGCGCCACCCATGCCGTTTAAAGAAATTAAGGCACAAGTGGAAAAAGAATTGGGTAAACCTCTGCAGCAGCTTTTCCAGCAGTTTGATGAGCAGCCATTTGCCGCAGCCTCGATTGGTCAGGTGCATAAAGCCACTCTGCCAAATGGCCAGCAAGTTGTGGTCAAGGTGCAATATCCTGGTGTGGATGAAGCCTGCGAAAGCGACCTGAAACAAGTCCGTCTGGCACTGCGTATGATGGGCGTATTAAAGATTGATCGTAAACTTCAAGATCAATTATTTAAAGAAATTAAGCACAGTCTGGACAATGAGCTGAACTATGAAATCGAAGCGCAGAATCTGGAAATCGCCCGTGCCTTCCATGAATCTCTGGACAATAAAATTGTGATTCCGAAAGTGTTTCATGAGTATTCATCGCGGCATATTTTAACTTTGAGCCAAGAGCTTGGTGAAAGTATTGAAACCGCTAGCACTTGGTCACTCGAAACCCGAAATGCTTTGGGACGTCGTCTGTTCCGCGCCATTGGCCAGGAAATTTTTTATCTGAAACGCTTTCACTGTGATCCACATCCGGGCAACTTTGCATTTCGTGAAGATGGTTCTGTGATTGTTTATGATTATGGTGGCGTTAAAACACTGTCGACTGAAGTGATTGGACATTTCAGAGAACTGATCCATGCTGCACGCGAGAAGAATATTCCCGTGATCGAGCAACAGCTGGATGCGCTGCATTCCTTGACTGAAACTGGAAAATTCCCGAAAGAATTATATGAACAATGGCTGGAAGTGCTCATGCGTCCTCTAGTCACCCACTATGATTTCGCCGAAAACTCAGCGCATCATGATGGGATGGAGCTACTGAAACCTTCGTTGAAATATTGGGATGTGTTTAAGCCTTCCCCTGATACCTTGATGGTGAACCGCACAATTTCAGGACAATACTGGAACCTGATTCATCTCAAAGTACATGATGATTTAAGCAATGTATTTGAGGAACTGGTACCGAGTCGAAGCTAAGTTGAGAAGATCAGCTTACACGCTGTAACCCTAGATTACTTGAAATATCAAATGTTACATTATAACGTTTAATCAAGAATCATGAGGAAGTTAGATATGCGTTCAGATATCCATCCCGAGTATCGTGAAGTGTTATTCCATGATACCAATGCCGATGCCTATTTTGTGATTGGCAGCACGATGAACTCGAGTCAAACCAAAGAATATCAAGGTAAAACATATCCTTATGTAACACTAGATATTTCGAGTGCATCACATCCTTTCTATACGGGTGAGCAACGTCAGACCAGCAATGAAGGACGTGTAGCAAGCTTTAACAAACGTTTTGGCCGCTTTAAACGTGGTTAAAAACTAAAACCCTCGGTTATCTTAAGGTTTAAATCGTGGTTTATGTCAGGAAATGACCTCCAATTTCCTGACTTTTTTATGCGCTTATTTTAACTCTGTGCCAACAGGAGTGAAGTTAAATAAAAGCCCAGCGCCAGAACAATAATGCCAACAATTAAGCTGGATAATGCATATAATAGCGCTAGGCTGATAGCGCCTTGTTTCAATAACATAAAGCTTTCCAGACCGAAACTGGAAAATGTGGTAAAACCACCGAGAATCCCCACCATTAAAAACAGACGAGCTTCTTGTTGGAGTGCTGGATATTTCTGGCTACAGGCAAAAAAAATCCCGGCACATAAACAGCCCAGAATATTGATCCACCAAGTGGGCCAGGGAAATTGCATTTGTGGTTTAAACAGCCAAAGTCCTGCTGCATAACGCAGACTGGCACCAATTGCCCCACCCGTTGCCACCCAAAGCCAGCCCATATTTTTTCCTATTTTATCAATTCATCAGGTTTATTTTATCCAAAGCTTCATGTTGAGCATGGAGAGTTTTCATTATTATCTTGAACTGAAAATCAATGAAATACCATGGAACTTCGCAAGAAAATTGCTATATTTATCGCATCGAATTTTCATGAATGGCACAGGAAAAAGAATATGGCACAGGATTTATTGGCCCAGTTGGCAGCAGGCGAAGCAAAATTTGCCGATGTGATTGCATATATCGAATCCCGTTATACGCATACACCGACTGCATTTAAAAATGGCCAGCAGAATAATGCGGCTACAGAAAACCAGGGCAGCGCCAAAGTCTTTTCTTTTGCACAATTAAATGGTCTGGATCAGGCACAGACCTTAAGCCTGTTTGCTGAGCATTATGCTTCTGTATTGGCAACGCCAGAGGCGAATGATCATCAGAATATCCGTCAATTTATGCTCAATGGCTGGGATGGAATTGCCTTTGAAGGTCAGGCTTTAACTGCGAAGTAAGTGCTAAACAGATAAAAAAACCGCTCAAAGGAGCGGTTTTTTTATGCAACTCAGAAATGTACAGAATGTCTATTTTAGCTTTTACCGACTTTTTCAATCCACTGAATGGAACTGACGCGGAAAACTTCACAGGCACCATCACCCGTATCGGTCGGAGTTAAGGATGATTTCCAGACCAGATCTTTGTCACGCACTTCAACCAGTTCCCCCTGCATACGCACCAGATCGCCACGCTTTACCTTTTTAATTGCCTTGGCAATTTCAGGATTGGCAGGAATAATGTGCATATTGGACACCATCTGCTTGGCTTGTTCTACCGGCACTGGCACCCGATCCATTTTCCAGTTCAAATAACGATCAAATTGATTGACCGTGATATGTCGAGCAATTTCAGGCTCAGCAAACAGCCCCCAACTGACGGCATAATCAATCGGAGAGAATTTGGCTTGCGGGTCAGAACTATAAACCTTTGAACCCAGAATACGAAAATCACCTTTAAAAGGCTGCAAGACCGAAATTGACTGGCCTTTAACGACGGGAGGCAAGCCTTTGGCAATATTGTGGTCGACCGAGCTATAGCCCGAAACAGGCAGCAACAGGCTGGCCAGCAAAGCATAATGTTTAAAGTGTTTGAGCATAATTTTAATCTAATCCTAATCAAGTTGATCAAACGTTTTAAGGATATCTTCCTTGATCTTACGGATTTTTTAATGAATAAACAGTTGAACTTGGTAACAAACTGCACGTATTTAGTCAGCTCGAGATATGCCTGTCATTTTATTTTTCAGTTAAGCTAGAACGTATTTCCATCAAATTAAAATAACTCAAATGCTGTATAAACTTTATCAACAACATATCTTTCCGCATCTGCTGAATCAGGTGATGCAAACACCATCCCTGATGGACTTGCGTCGTGAATTGCTTTTGGACATTTCAGGTGAAGTGCTGGAAATTGGTTTTGGTACCGGCTTGAATCTGCCTTTTTATCAATCGGTTGATAAGGTCTATGCGCTGGAACCAAACCCGGCGATCTTCAAACTGGCAGAAGCGCGAATTCAACAGGCAGGGTTTCAAGTCGAGCATATTCAGGCCAGCGCAGAAGCTTTGCCTTTTGTTGAAAATAGTCTGGAAAATATTGTGTCTACCTGGACGCTTTGTAGTATTGCAGAGCTAGAACAGAGCCTGCAGGAAATTTACCGTGTGCTACAACCGGGTGGGACTTTACATGTGGTCGAACATGTTCTGAATCGACAAAATTTAAATATTCAGCGTCTGCAACATTTACTCACTCCCATTCAAAAGAAAGTCGCAGATGGCTGTCATCTGAATCGGGATATTGAAACCGCCTTGCTGGAAACTGGTTTCGAAATAGAAACCTTAAGTTATGTAGATGCCGAAGGTATTCCGAAGATTGGCCAACGCATGTTGTTAGCACGATTTCGTAAACCATAGGGCTAATTCACTACTCTCTTGTATTTAGTGCTGCTGGACGTGGGTTACTTGCAGCAACTGACAATGAGCATCATATTCAGAGCCTGTCCCAACCCGGAATTCTTGTCCAGTCGTGCCTGAATGAACTGTCACCAGATCACCGCTGATGGTGATTTTCTGCCCCGATTTTAGCTGGCGAATCTGATCGGCAATTTTTTCAGTGGCAGCAATCAGACTGAAATGCTGCACATGCGTATTGACGAAGTCACGATCCACTTTGCTAATTTGTCCTTCAATCTGATAGCAGCGCTTTGCTTCATCAAACTCCAATGTTGCCTGCATGGCCGGCAGCGGTTGAGTCAGCAACAGCACATCAATATTGCTCAGATAGGCCAGATCATTAAAATGCCCCACCACAGGGCTGGCCTGATGCAGCACCCGACGATCAGGTTTTACGAAACGGTGATCATGCACAATATAAGTCGCTGATATACGCTTGACCGGTTCTACTTTAAAGTTTTTAAGTACGCCTTTTTCTTGCAAATGCGGAATGGCACGAAAAAACTCATTCCAGACCCAGAGTCCAAGCATAAACAGCAGCGCAGTGATCAGTAATTTTTGCATAATTTTTTATTCTTCACTGGATTTCGGTCAATCCTGAAAATCAATCCGAATGGTTTCAAAACGTACCCGCCCTTCCTGAACCGCACGGGCAATGGCTTGCTGGCCTTTGGTCAGACGTGCTCCGCCACTTTTAATGTCAATCAAAATCACTTCAATATCTTCAGCGTCGCCTTCGCCATCACGAAAATCGGTATAGCCATCAAAGACCACATAATCGACTGGATCGCCCAGAAACTTGGCATCACTCGGCAGATATTGAAATTCCGGCATGATCGGCGCGAGCTGTTCCGCCATTTTACCTTTGAGAACGGCACGGCTGGTATTCACGCTGCGTTTTTGCGCGGCAATGAGGGACTGCTGATGCTCCAGTTCCAGCTCGGCAATATACTGCTCATATTCGGCTTTGATCCGTCCATTACGCGTCTGACTTAAAATAATAGTGGTCAATACCACCCCGATACATGCGCCAATCAGCATGGCCATCCATATGGACATTCAATCTTCCTAATTTGCCTGATTTTTATAGCATCGCATTCGACTGAAGTTGAGGACTTCGGCCATTTGCATACTTGAAAAGAATGATATGCTAGGCCGGAACAGAATAAAATCACCTTGAGTCATGAAAACAATTTTAGTTGCGAATCAGAAAGGCGGTTGTGGCAAAACCATGACAGCCATTAGTTTAGCGTCAGCACTCGCACAAAAGGGTTATAAGGTGGCATTGGCCGATGCCGACAACCAGAAATCAACATTGCAATGGCTCAAGCATCGTCCGGCACAGGTGGCACAGATCCAAAGTCTGGACTGGCGCAACAGCAAGTCCATTGGTGATGCGCCGAAGCAGATCGAATACCTGATTATTGATGCACCAGGTGCTTTGACCGATGATCATGCCGAACAGCTGATCAGTGAAGCACATGCGATTATCATCCCGATCCAGCCTTCATTTTTTGATATTGATTCGACCCGCCGTTTTCTCAAACATTTGCAGGACATTAAACGCATCCGTAAGGGCAAGGTTGAAATTTTACTTTTGGCCAACCGTACCAAACCAAATGCCGCCAGCAATCAGGACATACAGCAGTTTTTTGACAAGATTGACCAGCAGCCAGTGGCCTGGATTTCGGAACGTGCTCCTTATAGCCGACTGGCTATGGAAGGCCTGTCCGTCTTTGATAAGCCTCAGAAAATCTACCGGGAACTGCAGGCTCAATGGCAACCGGTACTGAATGCCATTATTGATGATCCGAGTCAGTGGTTTTGAGTCAATCGTCTGAATCGCGGTGTAGCTTTGGGAAAATAATCTCGCTACTTGGCTAGCTATCATTTTCGAGCGCTTTTTTTTCAGTTAATATGCCTGAACACGACCTAAAAAATGAGTCATTAAATTCAGTGCAACAGTACGCGCCTACATTACAAAAAGTCTTATTATTTGGATTGTTCTTTATCCTGATTTTTTTGAGTTTTCATATACTCAAGTATTTCATCATTCCTGTAGTTTGGGCAGCCATTATTGCCTATATGACTTGGCCGCTGTATCAGTCGGTGTTACGCCTGTGCGGCAATCGACCGACATTGAGCGCAACTGTAATGATCTTGGCCGTGATTCTGGTCTTTGGTCTACCATTTATTTTCGCCATTTTCATGTTGCAGCATGAAGGTCGTAACCTGTATTTTGAATTGCAGCGACAAGTGTTTTCCGGTCACCTGAATGTCCCTGATTTTATTCGCGGGCTTCCGATTGTTGGCAAGGAAATTACCCGAACCTTAAATGAAATCAATACGGATCCGCAGAGTATTGCACTATCGGTATCGACCTGGATTCAAGGTCATCTGAATTACGGCAAAGTGGTGTTGAATGAAGTTAGTAAAAACATCTTTAAATTATGTTTTGCGATACTTTCGCTGTTTTTCTTCTACCGTGATGGTCAGACCATTTTAAATCAGGTGCGTAAAGCCTTTGAAATGGTGGTCGGTCCACGTGTACATCATTATTTTTCCACCATTTCTGCGACTACACGTGCCGTAGTATATGGCGTCGGTTTGACCGCAATTGCACAATCCTTATTGGCTGGTCTGAGCTATTTTGTTGCAGGTGTGCCGAATCCGATGGTTTTAACCATTGTGACCTTTATTTTTGCCCTGATCCCCTTTGGTCCACCCCTCGCCTATAGTGCGGTGGCGCTATGGCTGTTTTCACAAGGACAAACCATTGAAGCCATTGGGGTCATGGTGTGGGGTGTCTGTATTGTCAGTACTGCCGATAACGTCATTCGTCCACTGGTGATTTCTGGCGCAACCCAGATTCCTTTCCTGCTGATCATGTTTGGAGTCTTGGGTGGTATTGCCAGTTTTGGTCTGGTCGGGGTGTTTATTGGCCCGGTGATTCTGGCTGTACTGCTTGCAATCTGGCGTGAATGGTTACATGAAAGTAATCTGAATGAACCTTTGATGATGCCTAAAGCCACCATGGCACATGAGATTGATCCGGAAACACAAGACACACCGCCCAAAGCACCTTAAAGCATAGATAGAATCGACTTAAACAAAACAAAACATTTAAGTACTGATTCTATATAGAGCTTCTGATCTTGCTCTGTTTAAATGAATCCACAAAACAGAATAAAGATCAGGATGCCAAAATCATGTCTTCATTGTTTAAAATTACGACACTTTGCGCGTTAAGCGCTGCACTTTTTACCGGTTGTGCCTCAACCTCTCCATCAAATGAAGTGGTCAGAGCAGTGACTGTGAATGCAGTAACTGCTCAAGGCGTGAGCCAAGAGATTGGGACCGTCTTACTTAGTGACAGCCCAGCCGGTCTGGTTATTCGTACCAACCTGAAACAACTTCCTGCGGGTGAGCGCGGTTTCCATATTCATGAAAATGGTTCATGTGCGCCTGCCATGAAAGACGGCAAGATCGGCGCAGCACTGGCTGCAGGTAGCCATTACAATCCAAATCAGGCTCCACATCACGGTACACCAGTGACCGGTCATCTCGGTGATTTACCCGCATTGAAAGTCAATACTGACGGAACTGCACGTGTCACCCTGCTTGCGCCACGTCTGAAACTGGCTGATGTTCAGGGTCGTGCGATTATGGTACATGCCGGTGGCGACAACTATTCCGACAACCCATTACCCTTGGGCGGCGGCGGTGCACGTATTGCCTGTGGTGTGATCTAAAACACCTTCATGCCAATGACTCAATAGAAAAACGGGCACTATGCCCGTTTTTTATAGACATTTCCTTTATTTTGGCGTCTAAATTGCATTCAGAACTTTGCGTTTTTACTTCCCGGATCCTGTCCTTGTGAATGCTGCCCGACCTGCGACTGCTACTTTTGTTAAAATTATAAAACCTGCCCTGCTGCCCTTTCAGTCCAGTGCGCTGATGACTTATTGCCTGCAGATCCTGCTGGTGTTTTTAGGTACTACTTTCGGTCTGAAGTTTCTGGGTTATGAGTTCTTGATCGTTCCAGTAACTTTAGGGGCAATTGCCACGGCACTGACTGATTTTGATGACCGGCTAAGCCTGCGTTTGCGCAACCTGTTACTGGTCATCATTCTGTTTTTTAGTGTCAGCAGCATTCTGGAATTTCTTGCTCCGCATAAATTCTGGTTTGCATTGTGGCTGTCACTGTCGAGTGCGCTGTTTATTCTAATGGGCGCCTTAGGCCAACGTTATGCCACAATTTCATTTGGCACCATTTTACTGTCAATCTATACCATGTTCGGCCTGGGCGAATATCAACACTGGTATGAACAGCCGCTTTATTTTGTCATTGGGGCACTCTGGTACGGCCTGACGTCTATTCTATTTTTTCTGCTGCGTCCTACCTTGCAGGTTCAGGAAAATCTCGCACAAAGCTTGCAGCACATGTCGGATTTACTGCTGAGTAAAGCCAAACTGTTTGATCCGGACCAGCATCCGAATGTTGAAAACCTGCTCTATGAGTTGTCATTTAAAAATACTTTAGTCATTCAGAGTTTTAACCGCAGCAAAGATTCACTCTTGACCCGGCTGAAAGCGTCACGTGCCAATCGCAATACCATTTACTGGCTGAATCTGTATTTTCTGATGCAGGATATTCATGAACAGGCCACGGCCAATTATCTGCATTATGAACAGATTGAACAGCATTTTAGCCGCACTGACCTGATTTTCCGGATTCAGAAAAATATCCGCCTGCAAGCCCTCGCCTGTCAGCATCTGGCAGGCTGTGTGCTGCGCAATGAAAAATTTTATCTGTCTGCAGATGATGAACTGGCATTAAAACATTTACAGGAATCGATGCAGGACTGGATTGCTCAACACCCACAGAATATTGAAGTTAAAAATTTACAGCTTATTCTGGCCAATCTGCTGAGTGTACATGAGCAGTTACAACACCTGCATGATCAACAGGCACTGTATAAGCCACGCTATCAGCAGCATTTTGATGACCTGAGTCTGTTTGATGATGATATTCGCGATAGCACAGATCTCTGGCTGAAACTCAAACCGCACTTGAGTCCGCAATCGGCACTCTTTCGGCATGCTGTGCGGATTGCCATTGTGTTTCTAGTCGGCTATGCCATTTCATTATTGCCCTTTGCGAAAAATGGCTACTGGATTTTACTGACCAGCCTGTTTGTCTGTCAGATCAGTTATTTTGCCACCAAAAGCCGGCTCAAATTGCGGACCCTAGGAACATTATTAGGGGTCATGCTGGGCGTTCCCATTCTGTATTTTGTGCCAAGTGTCGAAGGTCAGTTACTCCTGACAGTGATTTTTGGTGTCGGTTTTTTCTATCTACGTTCCAAAAAATATGCCATGGCCACTCTTATGGCGACCTTGATGGTACTCCTGATTTTTAACCTGAAAGGTGCCGGTTATGCCATTATTTTACCGCGTATTATTGATACCCTCATAGGCTGTCTGATTGCCTGGATGGCAGTAAGCTGGATCTGGCCTGACTGGAATTTCCGCAATATTTCCAGCAATATTAAAAAATCATCACTTGCTACGCTGGACTATTTTGCTGCAGTGGTCGAGCAATATCAAAACGGTAAAGATAACAGTATTGCTTACCGGACTGCACGGCGTCTGGCCCACAATGCACAGATTGATTTATCCAGCATGATTTCAAGCCTGAGCACCGAACCGAATCCAGATCCGCAACTGGTTAAAAGTGCCTTTCGCTATCTGGTCTATAGCCACAGCCAGCTCAGTTATATTGCAGCATTGGGGAGTCACCGTGAGCAGGTTAGTGATACACAAATTCTGGATTTAATGCGCTGGTGTCAGCAAACCTTAACTGGGGTATTGCTGCAACAACAGCCTTTAAATACCTACGGCATTGGTCATAAACTGGCAGAAATTCAACGCTTAAGTACCCAGGAAAACCAGTCAGCACATCTGCTTTTGGTGCTGAAACAGATCAGTTTATTGCTGGAAACCTTACCGGAATTACTAAAATTACGTCATGAATTATTAGGTGCCGAGATTAAATAACCAACTGCTTCACTTGGTTATAACTTATTAAAAATATTGAATATATCTTTATTATTAAGATTCAATATTCAGGTGATATTCGGTACACTCAAAACTAATTCGGTTAAATCAATATGTATTATGAACATCAAAACTTTGCGTCTGGTCGGTTTGCTTGAAGGGATTTCATTCCTGCTGCTGTTATTTATCGCGATGCCAGTGAAATACATGCTGGATAATCCGATTCTGGTGAAATATGTCGGCATGGGTCATGGCGTATTGTTTGTGCTGTTTCTGGTAGTTTTATTTGCGGTATGTGAAAAACAGAAATGGTCTCTCAGCATGTTTGTGATGGGTTTAATCGCTTCAATCCTGCCATTTGGTCCGTTTATATTTGACCTGAAATTAAAAAAACTAGAGCAGCCCGTAGCTGAAGAGGCTTGATTAATCCCTCTCTAACTCTCTCCCACAGGGAGAGAGGACCTTCAATATCTATCTATTCTTCATTATTAATTCTAAAAACCATTAAATTTAATGAAAATTCCCTCTCCTGAGCAAGTTTTAAAGCACCGCTTTTAAAACGAAGCGCAAGTGAGGGTTAGGGAGAGGTAAATTTTTTAGAAAATAATCTTTAAGCAAAAAATAAATTTTAAAAAATCAAAACTCTCCACGCTCCTGTCTTTCCAGCATTAACTGTTTGAGCTGCATGCGCGGCAAAGTAAACCACAGTGCAATCAAAATAAAAGATGCACTGCAATAGGCCCAGATATCATAAGCTTCATACGCCATTCGTACTGCTTCAATCACTACAAAAAAGCTGAGCATCAGGATAATGGAAACCGTCGCGGCCACTGTGCCTTTGGACACTTCAGAAGACATCAGTGCAAAACGGTACAGTACCGAAAAACTTACACCCTCACCGAGACTGATACAGGTGGTACCGATAATCAGGCAATGGACAAAATACTCTGGAATCAATAAGCCCAGCATCAATAAACCGGCACCCAGCAGCATCAGTGGCAGACCCAATAATACGGTTTTACCCAGCGGCATTTTATCGATTATTTTCAGCAAAATCAGATTACCTGCAATTAGGCCGCCCAAGACCGGAAACTGCGCCAGACCATATTGCACACTACTGAATCCAAATTGCTCGACCAGAATCACCGGGGACAAGGCAATCCATAACATCAAGGGCAAACTCACCAAAGGCAAGGCTACAGTCATGATCACAAAGCGTTTATTTTTTAGAACCTGTTTAAAGTCATCCAGAATATAGCTGACTGGCTGTCTGGGAATACTGGCGTTCAGGTTTGGCATTTTGGCTTTCAGGCCGAACCAGCTCAGAAATGACAGAAATGCGATACCGATAAAGCCCCAATGCCAGGAGATATGATCAATCATAAAGGCACCCAGCACTGGTCCTAGCAAGGGTGCCAGCAAAGACACATTGGCCATGAGTGCCATGACTTTGATGGCATCACGTTCTTCAAAGCTTTCCTGAATGGCGGCATAACCTACAGCGGTAATAAAGGACAGGCCAAAGCCCTGTAAAAAGCGCAGAAATAAGAAACTTTCGATATTGGGTGTTAATAAAATAGCCAGACAGCTGAGGGTGAAAAATGCCACACCGCCAAGCAATACCGTTTTACGCCCGAGACGATCGGACAATGGCCCCAGGATCGCTGCGACAAATGCCCCGCCCAACAGGAAAAAGGACATGGAGGATGGTGCCCATGAACTACTCACACCAAAATCACGGGTAATCGCCAGCATGGCCGGCTGAATCAGGTCATTACAGATATAGACTGAGAATTCAAACAGGACCAGTGCCAGCGGGAACATGAGTGTGGCACGGGTCAGTTTTTGGGTTTGGATGTTTTGCATGGGAGTTTTTATTGTCAGTCTGCTTGTTTTAACAGATTGAACTTTGTCTAAAATAAAAAGGAATTTTAGCAGAGATCAGCTTTAAAGTATTTTGAACTTTAACCACCCTCAATCGATTTCTTTATTTTTAATGATTCAGCTAAAACCTTATTTGCTTCTGTCAGTAATTTAACTTGTTCCAATGAATTATCGGAATTTGAATTAGTCTTCGAATCGTTATAAAGCTCTTGTCCAAAGAAGCGATCAGCTAAATGTTTACGTAGCTCTAAACGCTCTTCATCTTTAAATTCACGCGCATACAAAGGGAATGAGGCCAATTCTGTACCTAACATTTGAGCTTTATATGCAACTTTACGATGTTTCGATGATTCACGAGCTAAATACCAAGCAGGTGTAGTTAAGCTAAAAAGCATCAAAGTTTTGATCAAGCTTTCCCAACCTAATGGAATATGTATATAACTACTATCTTTTAAATGATTCCAGTTTTGAATTGAAATATTCAGAAAACCTAGAACTAGTATGATTCCAACTATTGCAAAAATACCTAATGCCCAATTGCGGTATTGGTCTGCAATATCTATCTCTCGATTATAGATATCTCTATATAATTGTCCTATTTGAGAATTACTTTGCTCATCTATTAGCTGACTAAATGCAGAATTTTTATTTTTCAAGTCGGCAAAAATAGACTCCATCTCTTCATAATTTTTTAAGAAAGCGCTGTGCTCTTTGTTTAGCTGCTCTTGTTGATTTTTTATTGTAGATAATGTTTTTTCTAACTTAATGATATTTTTGCTTTCAATATCAATATTTTCATTTATTTTTTTATTTTGAGTATTAATCAAATAAGTACTTATTTGCTTTGCTCTTTCATTAATCATTTCAATATATACGGAATCTGCTTTTTGGTTGTATGAAAAAATATATCTTTTAAAATCATTTAAATAATCCCTTTTTGAGGAAAAATAAACTTCTGGGACATTATAATCTTGTAGGGTCTTTCTCAAATCTACTAGAACCCTGAATCGAGTTTTACCCTGTTGATCCTCACCATCTAATAAAATATCTATTTCATGTATTAATTGTGAAAAAAATTTCTCAGATTCATTATTCAAAGATTATTCCCCAAAAGCAAAAAGCGCATCACTAAGATACGCTTTTAACCAAAATCTGCCTAAAGATCAAACACTATTATGGACAGACCGCTTTCTGGAAAGTCTTGGTATTTGCCCCACGTGCACAACGATACAACTTCTCGGTATTTTGCAGCATCCAGCTGTTATCTTCCCGTTTAAAATAATAAATGGTCTGCACTGTACGTACCGAATCATCCATTAACCCAGTTTCAGTGACTTTGACCTGTCCAATCGTGGGCGATTCTACTTTGTCAAAGAACTGGCGCAATTCAACCGTTGCCAGTTCCTTACGCAAATCCGGTCTTAATTGTAAAACCTGTTCCAAAGGCGTATCCGAAGACGACTGTACCTTTGCAATGACCTGTTGAGCAGTTGCACAGCCTGAACCCAATATACCAAAAGCGAGAGTTGCGACTGCCAATATCCGGAACATATTGTTTAACCCTATATCATCATTCTTATTGCAACCCATCATGCCGAGCTTCTTAGTACAAAACCATTTAGACTCTGTAACTGTATTTACACAGCAATAAAAAAGCGCACCTTTCGATGCGCTTTTTTTAATTCCCCGATTAAAGATCGAAAAGTTTACCCGGGTTCATAATGCCATTTGGATCAAACACTTTTTTCAGGGCTTTCATATACTCGATTTCTTCAGCTGAACGCGTATATTCAAGATATGGCTTCTTGGTCATGCCCACACCATGTTCCGCAGAAATTGAACCATCATATTTTTTCACGGTATCAAAGACATACTTGTTCACCACCTGACATTTGGCAAAAAATTCATCTTTGCTTAAGTTTTCAGGTTTCAGGATATTCAAGTGCAGGTTACCGTCACCGATATGACCGAACCAGCAGATTTCGAAATCAGGATAGTTCTCGCTCACAATCGCATCGATTTCTTTAATGAATGCAGGAACGTGCGTGATCAGAACTGAAATGTCATTTTTGTATGGAATAAATGGCGCGATTGACTCAGAAATGTCCTCGCGTAAACGCCATAAGCTTTCTACCTGATCCAGGCTTTGGCTCATCACGCCGTCCAGTACCCAACCTTGTTCCATGCAATGCTCGAAGATTTCCATCGCCTTGTCCATAATCGGCTCAAACGGTGCTTCAAACTCAAGCAATACATAAAATGGGCATTCAGTTTCAAATGGACGCTGCACATGACCATTGGCCAAGACTTTCTGCATTGCCAGTTCACCAAAGAACTCAAATGCGGTTAAATCAATTTTCGCCTGAAAAGCATGCAATAACGGCATGATTGCATCAAAGTCAGGCACACCCAGTACCATCACTTGCAGGTCTTGCGGTTGACGTTCAAGCTTGATTTCCGCTTCAGTCACCAGACCCAGCGTGCCTTCACCACCAATAAATAAATGCTGAAGTGCATAACCAGTAGCATTCTTGATCATGCCCTTGTTCAGACGCAATACATCGCCCTTACCCGTCACCACAGTCAGGCCAAGTACCCAGTTACGGGTCATGCCATATTTAATCACTTTAATGCCGCCAGCATTGGTACCGATGTTACCGCCAATCTGCGATGAACCTGCCGAAGCAAAGTCAACTGGGTAATACATGCCCTGCTCTTCAGCATAGTTTTGTAACTGTTCAGTCACCACACCTGCCTGTACGCGCACCATGCGGTCTGCCGGGAAGAATTCCAGAATCTGGTTCATCTTGTCCATGCTGACCACGATCTCGCCATTGGCTGCGACTGCACCTGCAGAAAGACCGGTACGACCACCCGATGGAGTCACTGCAACGTTAAATTGGTTCGCCAATTTCACGATGTCTTGAACTTGCTCAGTGGACGACGGAAAAACGACGACTGACGGGTTTGGATCAAAGTGCTTCGTATGATCGCGACCCCAATTCTGGAGGCTGTCCGTATCGGTTTTAATACGGTTTTCACCCACAATTGCAGTCAATTGGGTCAATAACTCAGGGGTTAAAGCGACTGGAGCATTCATCGTTTGCAGACCTAGCATGATTTAAACAAGAGAGACTTCGCTGGTTCATTTGCACATTTTTTATGCATAAAAACATGGATACAAATCAGGCGAAACATGATTATTAAAGCACCGGATCACGCTGCTTTAAAAGCATGGCGCAATATTATAAGCTATTTTTTGGTGTTTCCTGCGAAAAATGACAATTTTGATAATATACCTTTGAAAATGCAGATTTAAATCAACCATCATGATCATTATTATCAATATATCTTGCCAGAATAGCTGATGTGAGGGTCATCAAGGAAATGTATAAGTGCGCTTTTCCTGTGCTATTATACCGCGACTAAATTTGGCCTTTGTAGCGGAGCCGTAATGAGCCAACATCTATCTCTACCTAAAGATAAAATCCGTTTCTTGTTGTTAGAAGGCGTTCACCAGAATGCAATCGACACTCTAAATGCTGCTGGATATACCAACATCGACTATCGTAAAACTGCGCTTGAGGGTGAAGCGTTGAAAGAAGCGATTAAAGATGCGCACTTCGTCGGTATTCGTTCCCGTACTCAATTGACTGAAGAAGTCTTTGAAGCTGCGAACAAACTGATTGCTGTCGGTTGTTTCTGTATCGGTACCAACCAGGTGAACCTGGACGCTGCAATGCGTCGCGGTATTCCAGTCTTTAACGCACCTTACTCAAATACGCGTTCAGTGGCTGAACTGGTATTGGCAGAAACTATTCTTCTTCTGCGCCGTGTACCTGAAAAATCAACAGATACACATGCAGGTGGCTGGAACAAATCGGCTGTCGGTTCATTCGAAACACGTGGTAAAACTTTAGGTATCGTAGGTTACGGTTCAATCGGTTCACAACTTTCTGTACTGGCTGAAAGCCTGGGCATGAAAGTAACCTACTATGATGCAGTCACAAAACTACCTTTAGGTAATGCACGTCAAGTCGGCTCTATGGGCGAATTACTTGCCAATGCAGATGTGGTTACTCTACACGTTCCGGATCTGCCATCTACTCGTAATTTCTTTGGCAAAGAACAGTTTGCGCAAATGAAAGAAGGTTCAATCTTCCTGAATGCGGCACGTGGTACCTGTGTCGTGATCGAAGACCTGGCAGATGCGATCAAATCTGGTCATATTGCTGGTGCTGCCGTTGACGTATTCCCGAAAGAACCTAAAGCGAACGGTGAAGAATTTGTTTCTCCATTGCGTAACCTGCCAAACGTGATCCTAACTCCGCACGTGGGTGGTTCGACCATGGAAGCGCAAGCGAACATCGGTCTGGAAGTGGCTGAGAAATTTGTCGCTTATTCTGACAAAGGTATGACGCTTTCTGCGGTGAACTTCCCAGAAATCGCATTGCCGTTGACTGAAGGCAAACATCGTTTACTGCACATCCACCAAAATATTCCGGGCGTGTTGTCTAAGATCAACAACCTGTTTGCTGAACAAGGCATCAACATCTCTGGTCAGTCACTGATGACTAAAGGCGATGTCGGCTACCTGGTGATGGATGTAGATGCTGCTGCATCTCATGAAGCACTTGATATGCTTTCGAATGTTGAAGGTACAATCCGCGCACGCGTATTGTTCTAATTCGAGATTTAAAAAACACCACAGCTTTCAAGCTGTGGTGTTTTTGTTTTTTAAGGTTTTTATTTTAAACCTTTTTCAGCTGATGCTGCTCTTCCGCTATTCGAGAAATCGAAACCTATTTAGTCATGCTGAATTTTAAAATTGCACCTATTGTGCAAGCGCCGCTGATTCTGTTAATCGCCATGATCAGCATGCAAAGCAGTGGTTCCTTTGCCAAATATCTGTTCGGTCAGTTTCCCATCCTGACTGTTTCAGCCATGCGTTTGCTTTTGGGCGCTGTGATTTTGGCACTGATTTTTAAAATTTGGCAAATTCATTTCAGACAGATCAAGTGGACGGCCATTATTAGTTATGGCCTTGCTCTGGCTGGTATGAATCTCTTGTTTTATCTATCAATTGATCGTCTGCCACTGGGAATTGCCGTCTCTTTTGAATTCATTGGCCCCTTAAGTGTTGCCCTGTTTTATGCGCGGCAAAAATTCGACTTTGTCTGGGTCGGGCTGGCGATTCTGGGCCTGGTTCTGCTATTCCCTTTTGATCAGGCTGCCCAGACGCTTGACCCGTTCGGGATTGCATTCGCCTTGGGTGCTGGTGCCTGCTGGGCCTTATATATCGTTGCCGGCCAAAGACCTTCAGGCATTTCTGGCAATCATACTGTATGCTTGGGCATGTTTGTCGGCATGCTGGTTTTGATGCCGATTGCGCTCTTTGCAGGCATGCCGGCACATACTTTTGAACCGATGAGTTTGCTGTGTTTTATGGCTTTGGCTGTGTTAGCCAGTGCACTGCCTTTCACTCTAGAAATGATCGCACTGCGTAATTTAAGCGCACTGAGTTTCGGTACCTTGATGAGTTTGGAACCCGCTATTGCCGCACTCTCAGGCCTATTGTTTCTCGGTGAAACCTTGTTGTGGACACAGTGGCTGGCATTGGCCACTATTATCAGTGCTTCGGTAGGCTGTACGGTGACGACCCAAAGACAGAAATCTTGAATAAAAATAAAGGCGCTAGAGCGCCTTTATTTAAGATCACTTATTTTCAAATTTTAACGTGGTGTTGCGTCTTTAATCGCAGTATTTAATACAGTCGCTGCTGTCGCATTATAGCCATCACATCCAGAGGCAAGCTGATCATACATATATTCCGTCCATTTGATCATTAAAGAAGTTACACCTTCTTGTTGATTCAAGTCATCCAAGGCAGCCTGTCTTGATTGAGCAATATAGTCGTCGTGATCAATATGTTCCCCATGTTCCGAGAAATCAACTGAATAAATTCCGCCTTGATATTCGATCGCACCGAAATATTTGTAATATTGCATAGCATCGTCTTTATATTCTGCCTTTTTATATTTCAAGTTAGCCATCGTGCCATCTAGAATAGTTTTTGCCATCTCTTGGACAGACTGCTGTGCCTGCCATTCAGCAAGTGTGCTAAAGCCAGTTTTTACTTCCGGATCAAATTCAATATATTCTTCTTCAGGATGTTCAGCTAGAAGACGGAAACATTTAGATCCATTTGGGAATTTACGGGCCTTTTGCAAATCGACAAAACTGGTTGCAAACTCATTATAGTATTTACGCTCAGCTGTCGTATTATCACTGTTAAAGAAAACTCTGGTCGCGGGATCATCATACATTTTCACCACAGCAATATTGGTACGTTCAGTTAATGCTTTCCCTGATAAGTCATACCACGCTATGTGTCGATGATTGCTGATATTGTTCTCCGGTATCGTCACAGGACGACTTTTAAATTGAGTCGTCGTATTTTCTAATATTTTTTCCAGCTTATAGCCTAATGCTGTACGGGTGCGATCTGCAGGGAACACCCCTTTTGTAGTGACATAAGTTGAGAAGACCATATCTTCTTCAAGATCGTATTCAGTATCAACAGCGCTGTTATCATCCGCATATAATATGCCGTCAGTAATTTTATTTTTATGACTGGCTAATAGAAGTTTTTGCGATTCCATCTCTGATCCATCAATATTCGGTAAGTTGAATTGATAGTTATAGAATTCAGAAATGGTGTCTGATGCGCCATCACCCGGGGTTCCAGGATTGGTCGGTGCCGGTTGACTAGTGACTGGTTCATTATTATCAGAACTATCGGAGCCACCACCACATGCTGCCAGCATGCAGCTCAAAATGGCGCAAGAAAGTATTCTTAATTTCATTATTATCTACCTTAATTATTTGATATTGTTATTTTAATGCCGTCCCGAAACACGGGATCTAAGATGTTTTCATTGTTATTTTAAAGCTACCCCGAATCACGAGGTCTAAGATATTTTAATAAATATAAAAACAAGATCAATTTAAAAATTGATTAATTTGTAACCGCAATTACATAGAAGATTAACTTTGAATTTAAAATCTTTAGGTATTTGATCGGGCCAAAACTTAACTTGATTGAATCAAAATTTAAGTTCGCCTCGGCAAAATATTTCCTTGCCCTACTCATTAAAAATTAACCAGTTTGCTATAATTTCATTTCCCCCTATTTCTCATTTTCACCCGCTCTGGGTAGAAGCTGCTTCCATGCCAAACGCCCAACTCCTTGCTGTATTGTTCATGGTCTTATCCATGACGTCATATCAGATCAGTGCATCTTTTGCCAAACAGCTGTTTAGTGTGCTGGATCCGATTACTGTGACCATTTTAAGGCTGTGCTTTGCAGCAATGATTGTTGGGGTAATGTTCCGTTCCTGGAAAATTATTTCCCGTTTGCCTTTTTTGAAATGGCGGGATTTGCTCTGCTATAGCGCCGCTTTAGGGGTCATGAATATTTTATTCTACCTGTCCCTCGGAAGATTACCGCAGGGAATTGCGGTAGGACTGGAATTTATTGGTCCGCTCGGCCTAGCCCTCATTTCGATTAAACATCGTAGTGACTATATTTGGGTATTAATGGCCATTTTAGGCATTGCGTTAATGGTGCCATGGGGACAGGCCAATAGCAGTAATTTTGACCTATTAGGTGCCGCCTGTGCTGTAGGTGCTGGGTTATGTTGGGCACTGTATATTTTCTTCGGGCAACGTGTGGTGCAGCAAAATATCGGCATGCATGCACTGACCATTGCAATTAGTATTTCAGCTCTGTGTCTGCTTCCAATTGGGATCTATAACAATGCTCCTGCCTTGATAGACACCCAGCATTGGGGCAAGGCGATTATCATTGCGGTTCTGGCCACAGCGATTCCCTATGCGCTGGACTTAAAAGCTTTGCAGCATTTAAACAAGACCAGCTATGGCACCCTGTCCAGCCTGTCTCCGGCCTTGGCTGCACTGACTGGCTTTGTACTATTGGGTGAAAAAATTACGCTTCTTCAGACCGTGGCACTGATCTGTATCATGCTGGCCTCTGTCGGTGTGACCGTACGTGCCGCGCGTCAAGGATCGGCAGAAAAGAATGCCTAAAAGGCTTATTGGAATTTGAACAACTAAATATATCTCATCATTAATCTCTTCACTTTATCCCTTTGAGATAAATACAAAAAAAGAGATGAATGGATAAAAATCCCATATCTCCAGATAAAAAGATGATCAGATGCCCTAGTTGCAATGAAGATATTTTTGATACGCGAGTGTGGCAAGGATGCCACATGTTACCCATCACGACAGGACGTCGTGTATGGGTAACAAAAGACTTTTGCCTACTTTGGGTCTTTCCAAAGTAGGGAGATTGCCTACACAAAAGCATTTAAATTTTTAAGAAAGTGAGGCTGTACAAGCTTCTGAAGCTAAACATGCATAACGATTAACTCAAACATCTAATTTGAGTTATAAATTATGGAAAAGTAGCTAATCAAATGTCAGCTGTTCGATGTTTAGCTTTGTACCAGCATATCTTTTTTCATGTCTTTATAACGCTGGTATTCATTCTTGTACTGCACTGCTAAAGCGGTCTTTTGCTCTTCTCCCAGAATTTTACCAGCTTGCTGAAAGAAACCATGTTCCTCTTCTTTTAAGTGATGATGCACCTTTTCGGAAAGTTTTTTGGCCATGGCAATCCAGCCCGGATTACTCAATTCAGTTGCAGTTAATTCCTCGATCATTTCGTCCATTTCATGATGTTCGGCCAAGGCATGGCGGGTAATATTCAGGCCTGAATCGGTCATCATCAAGGGGATATAAAAATAACGATCTTCCGCAGCCTCATGGGCAAATAATTCATTTTTCAGTTGCTTGAACAGCTCGCGGCGTTCTGCTGTATCCCCGGAAGTCTGTAATAGTTTTTCTGCAAGATCACGCTGAATCTCATGACTCTCTCTTAATGCTTCAAAAATAGTCGTCATTCCGATATTTCTCCGATTGTTTTATTTTTCATATCATTGATTCTAGGAGATTTTCAGAACAGGTTCAGACGCAGTTTATAAAGTGATTTGTTAAGAAACTTTAATATCGAGAATGATTTACATCGGGTTTATATCTATATAAACATCTGGTATGCCATTCGGAAAATCAGCAGACTGACCAGAATCAGGAATAAAATCCGGATAAAGCCACTGCCATATTTAAATGCCAAACGCACCCCTACCAAGGAACCACAAATATTGGCCATCGCCATCATTGCCCCGACCATAAACAGCACATTACCACTGGGGATAAAAAAACTTAAGGCGGCCAGGTTGGTGGTGAAATTGGCAATTTTCGATAAGGCAGATGCATGCAGGAAGTCGACGCTTAAATAGCGAATAAAAAAGAAAATAAAAAAACTGCCAGTGCCCGGACCAAAGATACCATCATAAAAGCCTATCGCCAGACTGCCCAAAGCGGCCAGAATCAGCATTTTCCGATTCAGTTTTTGTTCGGTATGTACCTGGCCGAACTGTTTTTTCATCAAGGTATAGATGGCGATCACGATCAACATGACCAGCACAAAAGGCTTAAGAATCTCGACTGGAATTAGCGTAACGCTGGCTGCACCAATAAAAGAACTGACAAAACTACACAGTGCAATCACGCCCAAGAGCAACCAGGGCAGTTTTACCTGACGCAGATAGGAAAATGCCGCAGAAGCGGTGCCACAAATGGAGGCGAGTTTATTGGTGCCAAAGACCGTAGCAGGCTGTAAATAAGGTAAACTCCCCATAATTGCCGGGATCTGGATCAGACCACCACCGCCCACGGCAGCGTCAATCGCCCCTGCAAAAAATGCAAAGACAACCAGACTGATGATGATCTCAATTTCCATATATTGACTCGATTAGAGGTTCAGGACACGTTTAGGTACCAGACGTTTTTTGTCGGTAATTTCAGCCAGCCCCAGACATTTCTCACCATCAAAAACCAGCACCTGTTCAGCTGCTTCATGTTCGATATTGCTTTCCATGCCGCGGCTAAAATATTCTGCACGACTTTCGGGTACCTGCACTTTTGGAAAATGATCAACCGGTGCATAGGCCGGCAACAACAGTGCATCACGCTCTGCTTCGCTCAGGCTTTCCAGATATTCAATGGTATAACTCGGAATCAAATCAAAATGGCCGGTTTTGATGCGGTGCAGATAAGTCAGATGGCCATAAGTTCCCAGTGCTTTAGCAATATCTTCACCCAATACCCGGATATAAGTGCCTTTAGAACAGGTAATATCCAGCGTGATACTGTTCTCCGTAAAGGATAAAAGTTCAATCGCTAAAATCGTAATCGGACGTGCTTCACGTTCAATCTCGATACCTTTGCGCGCCAGTTCGTATAAAGGACGGCCTTCTTTTTTCAAGGCAGAATACATCGGCGGCACTTGCTGGATATCCCCGATAAACTGTGCCAATGTGTCCTGAATCAAGGCTTCCGAGAGTTCAGGAACCGCTTTTTCCAAGAGCACCTCACCTTCCACATCGCCCGTGGTGGTGCTATGCCCCAAAAATACGGTCGTCTGATAACGCTTGACCGAATCTAATAAATAATGCGAAAACTTGGTCGCCTCCCCCAAACACACAGGCAATAAACCGGATGCCAGCGGATCCAGCGCACCAGTATGGCCGGCTTTTTGTGCACGGTACAACCAGCGGACTCTTTGCAATGCGGCATTAGAACTGATACCCAAAGGCTTATTGAGCAGGAAGACACCACTGAGATGACGACGCTGAATTTTAGGAGATGATGCTTTCATGGCAAAAAATCAGACATTTTATAAATTGGCGCCATGGTAAAACCCTGCGAGATGATTTACAACTTTTCTGTAGTCTCTAATGATTTTTATGGCATATTGAGCCGGCTTTAATATCTAAAAGCTTGAACATCTAAAAATAATGAAATAACGAGAAAATAGGTGCATAGGATATGCAGAAATATAAAATATGGATCATTCTGGCGTTGCTGGTGCTGTGTATTCTCACATTGATCTTATGGCTGTCTCCAAAAGAAAATACCCAGGCGGATACCGGGACAAAAATGCCTTTAACTGAAACTCAGGCAGAACAAACCGCACTCTTGGTCAATGGCCCTGCCAATGCAGCTTTCCCCAGTGCCAGCCAGCAAGATACCGAAATTAATTGTCAGATGCAGCTAGACGCCAGCAACCGTCTGATTGTGAATGAACAGACCCGCAACTGTTTTGAATATTTTATTACCCAGTTCGGTGAAAAAAATCTGCAGCAGATCCAACAGGATTTTAAAGCCTATATTCGCCAGAATCATAAAGAGCCTGCACTCTCGCAAATTCTGGATTTATGGGATCGTTATCTCCAGTACCGTCAGGGCTTGGGCCAGCTCACTGCACCGGCCGGGCTAAATCAGGAAGATCCTGCCTATTATCGCAGTATCTATAACAGTACCCAGAATTTGCGCCAACAATACTTTTCCAAGTATGAAATTGAGGGCTTGTTCGGCACAGAAGATGCCTATCATGAATATACCCTGGACCGGATGAGCGTACTGGCAGACAAAAGCTTAACGGAGACTGAAAAAGCGCAAAAGCTCAAAGCACTGTTTCAGCAGCTCCCGCAGGACTGGCAGGAAAATCTGGAACAACTGAATAAACTGGAAGATTTGCGCAAACTTACCGCAGATATTAAAGCTCGTGGCGGTTCCCGTGATGAAATCCGGCAGATGCGGATGAATCTGGTCGGTGCTGAAGCGACACAACGTCTGGAACAACTGGATGTACAACGCAGCGACTGGAAAAACCGGGTGACTGGCTATTTAGATGAACGGGATCAGATTACCCAGTCCGGCATGTCCGATACCGCCAAACAGCAAGCCATTGCCCAGCTGCGTAGCAAGCATTTCAATACACCGCAAGAACAACTCCGGGTAGAAACCTTTGAACAGGTTCATGATCAGGGAGCCAAGCTGCCCTTTGCTGAATAAGCCCAAAAGCCATCACCTGTTGATGGCTTTTTTATAAATGCCCTTTTGATAACTTTATATTTTTTCTCAAAATGATCTTTTGTAGTTGTTTCCAAATATTTCGCACTTACACAAAACAACTTAGACAAATTTTAATTATTTCAAAGACTTTTTATTTAAATACATCTGTTAATAAAACATATATTTACAATGTAAATCCCTCCTGTCCTGCATGTCCCCAAATGACATGGTTTTAGACCTCTGAAGTGAAAAAATACCGCTTCTTCAAAAGAAAAATTGCTCAGCCACTGAAGGCCGAAACTGTATTTTCATCGTCTGATTTGTGGCTTGCAACACTATACAAAAAGCAATGATTGCTTGAATAACGATAAAATTAAAAAGGGACAGCTATGCATACTTTCAGCAAGACAGCCCAGTTACTGACTGTGGCTTTAGCGACAACTCTAGGATTCAGTTTTTCTGCACACACTCAGGCGGCAGCGAGTGCAACACAAGTCATCGAAAAGAGCCGGTCTGACTATGCCAAGACCAAATATCCGATCCTGATGGTACATGGCTGGTTAGGCTGGTCACGTATTGGCACCGATAGTATCGGGCTGGATTACTGGTATCAGATTCTGCCAGATATGGCACGTAATGGTTCAACCGTGTTTGCTGCACAATTATCGCCGGCAAATACAACGATGCATCGCGGAGAACAACTAATCCATCAGGTTGAAGAGGTTCTGGCAATTACCGGAAAGCAAAAACTGAACTTGATTGGCCATTCCCATGGTGGACCAACAGTGCTGTATGTTGCAGCGACCCAGCCGCAGTATATCGCCTCTATTACCGGCGTTGCAGGAACCTACCATGGCTCCAAAGTGGCAGATGATATTCAGAACAATAGCCTGACGCGTACCGCCTTTAACATTTTAGGTGATTATATTATTGGTCCATTGATTGCACTGGGTCAGTTTAAGCCTGAACTGGAAATTGATTTTGATGCTTCCATGAAATCCCTAAGCCAGACCGGTTCAAATACTTTTAATGCCACAGTGGCACAGCAGGTGGTCAAAGATGGCGTATTGGCTTCTACAGAAAACTGCAATAAAAATTTAAAACAGAAAGATAGTAAAGGCATTCATTATTATTCATGGACGGGTGTGGCCCAAGCCACCAATGCCCTGGATATTGATACGATCCTGATGCAGCTCGGCCCTTTATCTTATGGCAGTAAAGACAATGATGGCATGGTTTCACGTTGTAGTGCGTTCATGGGCAAGGTGATTCATGACCAGTACAAACTCAATCATACGGACCTGGCCAATATGATGTTTGGTCTGAAAGGCGTGTTTGCACCAGATCCGGTCGCCCTCTACCGCCAGCATGCCAACCGACTCAAATTAGAAGGTTTATAACCCCAGAGTGCCTGTATTTTCAGCTGAAATATAGGCTTTTTTTCTGGTTCTTTTTATTTGACCTATCCGCGATCGGGAAGCTGCAATGAAAAAAATAATATCTTACTTAAGCTTTTTGCTACTGGTTTCCCTATTAACTGGCCCTGTGCAAGCCTCGGCATTACAGGAATATAAAAGCAATTTTGTCCTCTCGAGTTATGCCAAGACAAAATACCCGATGGTCTTTGTTCATGGTTTTGGTCTAGGTTTTAACCGGATTGGAACAGATCACATCGGTTTAGATTATTGGTATCAGATTCCCCAAGACCTGAGCCGGCATGGTGCACGGGTGTTTTCTGCCGAATTGTCTGCTGTTGCGTCCAATGAACTGCGCGGTGAACAGCTCTTGATGCAAATTGATGAAGTACTGGCATTGACTGGTCAGAAGAAAGTCAATCTGATTGGGCATAGCCAAGGTGGCCCAACCATTCAATATATCGAGGGCGTTGCACCACATAAAGCCGCCTCTTTAACCGCCATTGCGGGCGCCATGCAAGGCACACCGGTTTTTGTCAATGCCAGCCAGACACCCCTCCTTGAACCCTTTATTCAGGCCATCGGCACGATTCTGGGCCACAGCATGAATCTGATTACAGCTAACCAGTATCCGGTCAGTATGATCGAAGCACTGGAAGCCATGAACCCAGAGGCGATTCAGGCTTTCAATATGGAATATGGTTCATCTGCTATTCCCATAAACTGTCAGTCTCAGGGCAGCAAACTTACACCCAATGGAATTTACCACTATTCCTGGATGGGCAACCGGCAGGCGACCAATCCACTGGATGCGATTGAGTCTACAGTCGTGACGTTAGGTAGCAGTTTCCTGAAAGGAGAAGCCAATGATGGTGCTCTGCCGCTGTGTAGCGGACGCTATGGCCAAATCATTCGTCAGGATTATGCCTACAATCATTTTGATGAAGTAAACCAGTTTTTCGGCATCTTGGGCCCCTTCGCGCAGGATCCGATCGCCCTGTATCGCCAACATGCCAACCGGCTCAAGCTGCAAGGCTTATAAATCACTTATTTTATGAATAGATCATCTCTATTAATTAAAAAACTTAGGAAACTGAGTCCCTGCTGCAGAGGGGGACTTTAGGCAACCGGATGAGGATCATCCCGTTAAAACAACAAAAGTGAGGAAAATATAATGAAATTCGGAGCATTCATCACTGGCCTGCTGCTGGCGGGTACATGCCTCAGCACTCAGGCATCCACCCAAGCCAGTCAGGTCACAGCAAAAGCCAGTTCACAATATGCCAAGACCCAATACCCGATTGTCTTCGCACATGGTATGGCAGGCTTTATACGAGTCGGTACCGACCAGTTTGGACTGGATTACTGGTACCAGATTTTACCGGATCTGGCGCGTAATGGCGGCAATGTCTGGGCAACACGTGTCTCACCTTTTAACTCATCAGGAATTCGAGGTGAACAACTTTTAGAGCAAGTCAAAGAAATTCAGGCCATTACCGGTGCAGACAAAGTCAATCTGATTGGTCATTCGCATGGCGGCCCAACCATTCGTTATGTTGCAGGTGTGAGACCTGATCTGGTTGCTTCCCTGACTTCCGTCGGTGCTCCACATAAAGGCTCCCCGGTTGCAGACCTGATTCTTCAGGCAGAAGGTACGCCAATACAAGGGCCTTTAGTGGGTGGCATTAATCTGGTGTCTAAAGCTATCACCTGGGCACAAGGGTTGGATCCGAACAGTTTCCCGCATGATTCTCTGGCTGGTGGTCGCAGCCTGACCTTGGCAGGATCCGCTCAATTCAACCAGAAATATCCGCTGGGTATGCCAACCACCGCCTGCGGTGAAGGTAAGGAAAAAGACGGTGATATTCGTCATTATTCATTCACCGGTATAGGTCAAGTCACCAACCCGCTCGATCCTGATTCAGCACTCAAAGTTACAGCCCTACTCATCGATGGCGGCAAGGAAAATGATGGTCTGGTCTCCCGCTGTAGTGCCAAATTCGGTAAAACCATTCGGGATAACTACAACTGGAACCACCTGGATGAAGTGAACCAGTTACTCGGATTAAAAAATGTCTTTGCTCCAGACCCAGTCGATGTTTATCGGCAACATGCCAACCGGCTCAAATTGCAAGGCCTGTAATTCAACCTCATCCCTGTCATTACAATGTGCAGGGATTTTTTAATTTTTAAACCGCCAAAATGGAACTTTATGAAAATTAAAACGCATTTTATAACCTTATGCTGCGCATTATTTACGGGCCAATATGTACAGGCTTCCAATTTACAGCAAGCAGAATCCAGATTTGTCGTGTCCAATTATGCAAAAACACAATACCCGATTGTATTTGCACATGGCATGGTCGGCTTTAATCGCATTGGTTTCGATGCCTTGGGCATGGATTATTGGTATCAAATTTTGCCAGATTTAGCCCGTAATGGTTCAACTGCGTTTGCCACCCGCATCTCACCTTTCAATTCCAGCGAAATCAGAGGTGAACAATATGTAGAGCAACTCAAAGAAGTCATGGCAATCACGGGCGCCAAAAAACTGAATTTAATTGGTCATAGTCATGGTGCACATAGCGTGCGTTATGCAGCCGGGGTGATGCCGCAACATGTAGCCTCAGTGATGGCTGTGGGCGGCGCCAACCAAGGGACGATTGTCGCTTCTGATGTTATGCGACTTGCCAATCAGACCAGAACATCTGAAGTGCTCAATACCCTGATCAGCAGTTTTGGTAACGTCATCATGTGGGCACAAGGCTTAGATGGTCAAGCTTTCCCACATAATGCTCTGGCAGCAGGACACAGCACGTCGATTGAAGGGACAGTCGAATTTAACCAGCGTTTTAAACTCGGGCTTTCGCTGAGTCTATGTGGTGAGGGCAAATATAAAGACCAAGGCATTGCGCTGTATTCAATGACGGGCAATCAACCCGTGACCAATCCCCTAGATGTCAGCGATGCCGCCATGAAAGCCTTGGATCTGCTTTCTGCGAGTAAGGCTGGCGCGAATGATGGAATCGTGTCAGTGTGTAGTGCCAAATTTGGTAAAACGATTCGGGATGATTATCCATGGAATCATCTGGATGAAATCAACTTGTTATTTGGCATTAAAGGTACCTTTGCACCTGATCCGGTTGCTGCCTATCGTCAACATGCCAATCGCTTAAAACTGCAAGGTTTATAAAACCACCCAAGCCTCTATTCATTCAGAGGCTTTTCTATCTTATTTTTCGCTAATTTTTTTCTTAAAATTTACTTGTTAATCATGATCAAACTGCATATAAAATATTCATCAAATATAAAAAAATAAGTGTGAAATAAAATAAATGCAGATACGTTCTATAGAAATCAAAAACAAATTTAAAAGAACCTGCCCCTGCTGCAAACGAAAAGTCATTAATCCTTTTCAATTTAAAAAATATGAGCCTTATTATTGCCCCTCTTGTCATCGACATATTATCGCAAATGTATGGATCAGTATTTTACTGGTTATCACACAATGTTTTATTTGCATTCAACTTTTTAATGCAGGATTCCTGTCTTGGGGATATTTTGTATTATTCCTGATGTTTATTCATAAAATTTTCTTGGATATTTTAGATGCTATGATCTTGCCTTTGCAGGAACATTTCGAATAAATCTACATAAAAATTAGGCATAAAAAATGCGCCCAAAGGCGCATTTTTTCACTCGTATAAAACTTAAAATTAAGCTTTAGTTTTACGAGCTGGTAATTTTTCACGAATACGTGCAGCTTTACCAGACAATTCACGTAGGTAGTAAAGTTTAGCACGACGAACGTCACCACGACGTTTCACTTCGATACCAGCAACGATTGGAGAGTGAGTTTGGAATACACGCTCAACGCCAACACCGCTAGAAATTTTACGTACTGTGAACGCAGAGTTCAAACCACGGTTTTTCTTAGCAATTACAACGCCTTCGAACGCCTGTAAACGCTCACGGTCGCCTTCTTTTACTTTAACTTGAACAATAACTGTATCACCTGGTGCAAAAGCAGGGATATTTTGTTTCAATTGTGCGTTTTCAATTACTTGAACTAAAGGATGCTTACCACTCATGGGGTATCTCCAATATGTGCGAGTCAGAAGAGGTCTGATCATCGCTGGGTATAGAGGCTAAAGCGCATACACCCGATTATCTTTCCCTTTATAGTTGACCATCTCAACCATAAAGAGCCTATTAAAGAATACTTAAATGATTTTAAGTACTTGCTTGAAGATAGAAATGATTACTCATCAATATCTTACAAATCTTTTAGCCATTTTTTCTGCTGCTTGGTCAGTTCGACTTTTTCCACCAACTCTGGGCGGCGTTCAAGTGTACGCTGATATCGCTGCAAAAACCGCCATTTTTCAATATTGGCATGATGCCCAGACTTTAACACCTCAGGCACATCCAAACCTTCAAAATGATCTGGCTTGGTATATTGTGGGCAATCTAGAAGACCATCCACAAATGAGTCTTGCACGTGTGACTGCTCATCAGACATCGCACCCGGAAGTCTCCGGATAATACTGTCCAATAAAACCATCGCAGGCAGTTCACCACCCGACAAGACGTAATCTCCAATTGACCATTCCTGATCAACATATTGCTGGATCAAACGTTCATCGACGCCTTCATAACGTCCGCACAGTACGATGATTCCGTCATATTTGACAAAATCCTGTACCGCAGTTTCGTTTAAGGTTTTTCCTTGCGGTGACATATACACCACAGGAACCTGAACTGCACCCGCTTGCTTTGCAAGCTCTTTGGCATGCTGGATTGCTTTTGCCAGAGGCTCAGCCATCATCACCATACCCGGACCACCACCGAATGGACGTTCATCCACCCGTTTATAGTTGCCCGTCGCATAATCGCGAGGATTGATGCAATGAATTTGCATCAACTCACGTTTTGCTGCGCGCCCGCTAATCCCATAGGCTGTAATCGCTTCAAACATTTCAGGAAAAAGCGTAATGACTGCAAAAAACATCGCAGACTCCCGTATTTCCGAAAAATTCTTAGTAGTCTACGCCCCAATTGACGTAGATACGACCAGCTTCAAGATCAACGCGTTGCACCACATCTTTATGCCATGGGATCATTCGCTCTTCGCCGTCGATGCTGTCGGCAGTTGCGCGAACCACCATCACATCGTTAGCACCTGTTTCAAACAGCTCAAAAATTTGACCGAGATTGACTTCTTGTTCCTGATCGTCCAGACCTAACACAGTTAGACCTTTTAAATCAGACCAATAGTACTCATCTACGCCTGCTTGAGGCAGTTGCGATTTAGAGATCCAGACATTGGAGCCAACCAGTTCGTCTGCACCAGTGCGATCACTCACACCTTTAAGCGAAACTACCAGGCCTTTACCATGTGGTTTCCAACGTTTTACATCGACAATTTGCCAACCTGCTTTGGTCTCAATGTACCAAGGCAGATAGTCAAATATGTTGCTCATAGGTTCTGTATTGGAATAGACCCAGAGCCACCCATTTAATCCATATGCTGAACGCAACTGTCCAATCTGAATACGATCTTCGGGAACATTCTGTGTTGGTGTCATGGGCAAGCTACTACCTAATTTATATAAAAATTATGCAGCAACTGCAGCTTTCTTAGCTTGAGCAGCTAAAGAAGCAACACGATCAGAAGGTTGAGCACCTTGAGAAACCCAGTGAGCAAAACGGTCAGCATCTAAACGAAGTTTTTCTGCTTTACCTTGAGCTGTAGGGTTGAAGAAACCGATACGTTCGATGAAACGACCGTCACGTGCATTACGGCTATCAGTCACAATGATTTGATAGAACGGACGTTTTTTAGCACCACCGCGTGCAAGACGAATAACAACCATGATAGAACCTTATAGTTTTTACGGATTATCCTTGTACCGACCATCGATACAGCTCAAACCCCTTTCATAGAGGGCAGTATTTTACTTGAACTTTGCCCTGAATGAAAGATCAAAAAGTGTTTGGCTACAATTTTGGATTTATTTACCATCCCAGTTGGAGTTTGGCGATAATGCACAACTTGATGCTCCTTTCGCCCAGTATTTTTCAGATTTATTATTCAAACACACCCACCCATCACCAGCCTGTAAGGTTCCTGTGATTGGCTTTGCAATTAACGTCCAACTTGTTGTATTAGTTAAAACAGCATCAAAACTTAAACTATACAAAGCAGTACCTTGTTTCGGTGTAACCGCTGATCCATATATTTGAGCAATTGTTGCCCCCGAAAAAGAACCATTCATCCCTTTATAAGCATTCATTCTTTCTGCAATGAACATCATTTCTGATTGGGCTTCTGCTCGATTCATCTTGATTTTATATTGTTGATAAGAGGGATAAGCGATGGCTGCCAATATTGCAATAATTACAACAACAATCATCAATTCAATAAGCGTAAACCCTTGCTTTACCATGATTCAGCTCCATCTCCCTCATTACCACATGAGGTATAACTTACTTTCGTATAATCTTTTTTATTCATACACTTGGCACCCAAGCTATTTAATAAAAGACCATAGTTCTTTTGATCTAAACTTTCTGCTTTTATTGCCCAGCTACTTCCTATAGCAAACATGTCAGACTGTGAGGATTTATCAAAATCAATCTTTTTGTTCAATAAATCCGTTTTAATTTCAGGATCTTTGATGGTACTGGTTACATTCCCCTCTTCATCCTTCTCAAACTCACTGACCGTATAAAAACCAATAATGCTTAATCTATAACTAGGATTAGTCGAATGAATAGGGAGTGAAATTTGCTGTTTAGCCGTATCAAAGTTTGAATTCAAAACACCATCTTTATCTCTATATAAATAACTTGCCTCAAAACCTTTATAACTAAAGTTCTTAGCTTTATGTCGCTCCAATTGCTCAGCAAGCTTTTGCATTTCCTGTTGTGCTTGAGCCAAATGTGAACGTTGTACATAAATCTGATAGCTTGGCAAAGCGATTGCAGCGAGTAACGCCACAATCACCACAACCACCATCAACTCAATTAAGGTAAAACCCAACTGCGACTTGTTTTGTGAAAAAGGAGATTTCATTCTTTTCACTCCTTCGTTGAATAGCGTTCATACCAACGATGTGGAATAAATTTCAACGAACCACCTGCTGGAATAAAACGGTTACCTATAGTAGCACAATCAGCACCTACACATTTCACATTATCTGGATCTGGATCTGGAACAATAATCCCTTTATTCCCTTTAGAGCTAGTCATTGGACCAACGTTTAAACCCACAATACCAGCACCTAAATGATAGGTATATCTAGCCTGTTCAGGGCATACACCTGTCGGTAAGCATAACCGCTGTGTAAAACTATCACCTTTTACACCAGCACCGCATGAAGATGTTGTACCTGTAGCAGATGCATCATACATAGTTACATACAAATTTCCCTCCATTGCAACCAATGGAGTAATTCCTTTTACTATGCCTTCGCTAACTGTAACAGTACTGGCTTCTTTTTGTGCTTCTGTGAAGTTTTTATTAAATGGATAATACCAACCTCCCCAGCCACTTGATGGATCAATTTTTGCACCTTTTGAAGCCGTTGCTGTTTTATTATTAATAATATCCGTCAACAATCTAAGCTTGGTCTTATTAGGAGTTGCTGCAGCTGCTGATTCAGCACTGGTCGCTAGTGTTTTAGCAGCTGTTCGTGTCGCTGGATAGTAAGACCCATTTGGATGAATATCATATTCATACAGCGCATAAACAGCATCATAGCTCAGACCTGTTGAATTTGACTGCCCTGTTGCTGTTGGAGAATCTGATGTAGCCAATAATGGTGAGCTTTTATTCCCTGAGACAAAAGATGCAACGACTATATTACCGCCTTCCAATTTCCCCGCACTGTGATGTGCTGTAAATGTTGGCATATAATAAAAGCGAGGGCTTTTACCATCTGTTTTATGTAAATTCAAAATTTTGGTTACTTGTGAATCAAAAGTAGAGCCCCCAGCATTTTTAAAATCAATACGGAAAGCTTGACCAGCTAAATCCCCAAAATAAATATGATCGACTACACCATCATTAGTTCGATCAATAGTTTTAATTTCACTTACTACACTATATTTAAGGTCTTCATTTTTAACATGATCAATACCATTTTCACCATTAGTAGAGTCTGCATACCAAAGTAAATCACCATTGTTAGCATCAAACATATATACGCCGGAACCACGGCTATCAGTACTACATCTTAAATTACCCGCAGCACATGAAACTTGCGCCTGTTTATAATCATGATATTCATATCCACCATAGCCTGATCGAACACCATTTTCATAAAGACCATCACCCTCTGGACCACCAGCGTCGTAACCGCCGCCTACAAACATAACGAGCTTACGCTCACCTTTCCAGTTAACATAATCCAATTTAGGTTTTGACCAACTTTGACCCATATTGGCCAAGGCATCATAGACTTTTTCTGATAACTGAGGGTTACCATCCTTATCATACGTCAAACGTTTAACACTACTGCTCGCTGGATCAATATGAAACTTAACTTTCGGTTTTGCGACTGAATTGTCCAGGTCTGTTAAGTCAAGGGCATAATAACTCCGACCACCCATTCTTAAACCACCGTAAACCCACTGTTTTCCTTTTAAATTTTCTTTTTCACTAGAGTTAGAGCCTGCAACATCTCTAGCAATACCATCCACAGTAAGTGTACCGTCATTTTTGCTGACATACACCGTATGTGCCGTCCACTCTCCATCTATACCATAATACAGACCTGCCTTACCTTTATTCCAACTCCCTGCACCCACCTTCAGTAATTCATACTGTTTTTCCAGCATCTCTTTTGGTAAAAAGCTAAATTTTTCCTCACCAGAATCTGCATCAACCACATGCAATAAGCCTTGAGTTGTCCCAAACAAAATGTAGTCTTGACGGTCTTCACTATCTACATAGACTCCTCCTGATGCATTACGTTTTGCTACTGCCTTACCACTCTGAGTTAATAGGACTGGCAAAGAGTGTAAACTGCTTCCCATTTGGCGCAAGGCTTCGACTGTAGTTGCATTACTTAGATCATAACCATTTGTAGACTCATTAGCTGGTATTTGATATCCCAATAAGGCCATCAAAGCTCTTACACGCTCAGAATCATCATTTTTTGTCTTAGAGTCAGTTGTATATGCAGGCTTAACCTGAATCAAACTTAGATCTTGAGCAATACGACTATCACTTTCTTTTGTTCCATCATATGAATAGTCTGTATATACATAGCGTGCAGGTTTTTCTTCTTCTAAGCCATATTTTAACTTACCTAATACACCATACTTTTTATAAGTCGATGTACCAGAAGGGTAAGTCATTGTGCTGCCTTTAGACCAAATATCTTTTAAATCTGCAAGAATACTCTTCTTCACAACAACTTTTTTAGTTCCTGCTTCATCAGCAAAAATACCATTATCAACAACATAGTATTTCTTTAAATTACCAAACCACAATTGCTTAACATCAGAGTCTTTCACCTTAGGTTCAAATTGAGGGAAGTATGAATATCCCTGTATAACCTCTGGATTCAAACTGTCTAAAGGAATGGTAGAAGAACCAGTACTAATACTTGGAATATCAACACTTCGATCTTCAATAAAGCGGTTTAAACTCGCAACAATTTGGGCTGAATCAGATGCTTCAGTAAAACCACCTTTACCATAGGTACCGCCATCACTACTATGCAGTCCCCATTGGTAAGCATTTTTTGCATCATTATCAGTTGCGTTAGCCGCATCCTCGAACACATTACCCAAACCAACAACTGCAGTTGCAATTCCTTTTTCTTTATTTAAAGTGGTAATCCTTTTCAATTCTACTGGGTTATTCAGCGTCTTAGCAAATGAACCTATTGCTTCCCAATCTGATTTATAATTTGAATTATCATTTGAACCTTTAGCTGTAAATCCACCACTAAATGCGTAATTCACATTAAGGGCTAATGCTTTTCCCATTAAATTTGCAGTATCTGAGTTTGGATCTGTCTGTGGTTGCCCATCTGTTAAGAAATAAATTCCATCTCCCGTACACTCATTAATTGGTCTCTTATAATTTTTGGAAGCATCCAAAATACCCGCAGGAGCAAGATGGGTACCACTATAAGTTCCCCCTCCTGTTGTAGTTCCTAACAAGTAGGCTGCTGCTTCAGCATATGCTGATGATGTTGGAGTCCCCCCCCTCCCTTTAAAGCTTTCTAACTTAATGAGATCTAAAACTTTTTTACGCTGATCAGACCCTATATCCCCCCATTCTCCAACAGGAATTTTAATCAGCCCTCTCCTATTATCATCTGAAGAGGAACCATAATAAGGATATGTGCCCAGCCCTATATGCACATTAGGTTTAATCCCCGTTTTGGTTGTTTCATTATATAAAGGCATCATTGCTAAATCATAAAGTGCATCTTTTAAACGACTTATTCGATCGTAATATTTTACACTTTCTTGTTTATAATAATATTTATTATCCCCTCTCCCATTCTCTGAAGAAAGTCCAGTAGTTGGGGGGTTCTGAGTAAGTTTAACAGAGCAAACATCATTATTCCTAGTAACACTACCCACCCCTTCCGTACCACAGCGATACCATACAGTTTTCTCCTGATAGCATGGCCCCCAACATCCTCTATCAGAAATTTTTACCCACTCCTTATCCGAGCGATAGTAATAATTTTTAGATGAATTTGCTTTACAATAATTTCTTGTATAGCCACGTACAGCATCCAACTCATCTGTAACAACATTACTTTTTGAATATGAAACATCTGAAGGTAAATCACAACCTGCTTTTTTAATAGCATCTGTAGTATTAGCATCTTTCAAATATTTAGCATCCATACTCCCTGAAGTATCTAACATCATGACAATTACAGCACCCGCTGCTGAACTGCTATTGGAAGTATAAATCTCTATATCACTGGCGAATGATGTTGTACTTTGTGCAATTAGAAATGCAATAGCCCCTGATAATGCACCTAGTTTAAATTTTTGTTGATTTTCTCTCACATCCTGTAGTGGACGTTTTTGAATTTTAATATTTTTCATTCTTCATCTCCTACAAGGATGCTTTTAGTGTTCGTAAGCTGTATTCCATATCTTGAGTACTATATGGAACGTTATTTCTTGCCAAACAATCAGTAACGGTATCGTTATCAGCCAAAGGATCAACAAAGCTGGTGTGATTTTTCAAACAATTATTGACCTGCTGAACACTGGCTGAACTTAAATTTGGAAGTAAAGAGGTTGCCGTAATCACCACGTGCTGAATTCCCGTACTCTTTGAACTTTCTTTGTCATCGCCTTCCATCATGTGTTCCCAATCTCGATCCGTATCTGCTGCACGCACAGTGACTTGAGTCATTACAGCTTGACGACCACTAATAAAATCACCACGAGTTGTTTGACAAAAACCATTTTGTCCCAATTCTGTATTTACAATTTTCTTATTCTGCCAATACACAGAACTGGCAATACGACTCCCAGAAAAGTTATCTGTCACATTACCTCGCACACAAAATACTAATTCTTTACCTTTATTTTCAGGACGTAACGCATAAGCCAACATACCATCACCAATACGCATTTGAGCAAATTGCAAAGCATTACTGGTTTTGTTCTCTAAAGTAAAAAATACTGAATCACTGTTTTGAACCAATAATGAACTTGCCTGCGCATTCGTTGAAATATTTAAAGAAGTAATACTGGAACGAATTGCCCATGTACCCGCAATTGCAATCACAATCAGCATCACCAATACAACAATAAGTACTGAACCATTTTGAGAGCGTCTATGATTTACTTTTAGTACATTCATTTCCCTCTCCTTACTTCGCGATGCCAAAACCATTACGTATCGCAATGGTTTGTGTAACTACATTTCGCATATACAACTTATTTTTGTCATGTGGATTCAATTTCGCTCGGGTATTCAAAACTTGATATTCTTTATCGGCATTAAATAAGTCATTATTTCCCACGGTATTATTCGAGCGAACCAACAACCCTACTTTGACTGCAACAATCTGTGGTTTCTCTGTAGCAGCAAGATTCTTATAATCGGCAATTGAAATTTGACCAAAACAATCCAACTGCCCATCTGCTGCTGCAGCAGCAGAACAAGCCTTATTCATTCCATCTCTTGCAACAACCAACTGAATGCTTAAGTGATCCACTCTAGGAATCATAATTTGTCCATTACCAGACAAATCAATTTCCGTTGGCTCATCTCCTGTATAACTAGCAGCTGTACATGCCAAAACCAATGGTTTATTCGGGTCATTTCTATTGCTATCATTTCTTAAAAAATAACGCTGCACCACATAAGCATCTTTCGTAATTTGGCGACCTTCACAGTCAAATTGATTTCCCATTGAGTTTTTATATTGGATCACCAATTGGTCACTAGCTTGCCCCACTAAGTTAGATGAATTACTTACCGCACCCTCAGACAAAGCATTTTTAAGTGTAATATCTAAAGTTGTAGTAGGTTTACCATCCTCACCATTTTTAAATTTTTGGGTGTAGTTGCGTGCGTCCAACACTATTCCCCCGTGCAGAACCCTGTCATTGATCATCGGCTCAACCGCATTTAAGTTAGCCAAACGTATTTCACGTACAAATGTTTCCAAGCCAAAAAGTGAATCATTCTGCAAATCAGAAAGTGCCTGTTGAGTAGATACACCTTTTTGCCCTGTTAAAGCCAACTGAATAGCAATTGCACTAACAACAAGCCCTAAGCTGAGTGCAATCATTAACTCTAAAAGTGTGAAACCACCTTGTTTAGAATACAAAAACAGCTTTTTATTTAAATTCATTTTAAAAAGCCTCCATAACTAAACACTTAGAATTTGCTACGTAAGCCCCAGTTGAAGAATCAATACAAGCGTTCAAATTACTTTCTATATTGGTGTCACCCCAAGCTACATAAATACAATTCAGGCTACTACCGACACAATTATTGATTTTAACTACATGTCCCACTTCTGCTGCCTTTTGCGTAATCTGACTCGCATCAAACTGAGCCATAACTTGGCTAGAGCAATTCGGTACATAGCTTTGTACACTTCCAACGCAACCATCTTTTTTAGTCTTCGCATTGATCGCCGTTTTATACTCAGCCAATTCCGATTTATTCACTCGCATTCTTTCAGCTAAATCACGCGCTATATTGATTGCAATGGTTCGATCTGTTGCCTCATTTGCTGCATCCACTGCTCTTAATTGCAACCCAACAAAACCTAGAATACCTATGGCTAACAATAACAAGGCAACCAAGACCTCTATTAAGCCAACACCTTTTTGCGTATTCATGTTATTCATGAGCACACCCCTAATTCAATTTTTTCCACGGTGCCATTCATTGAAAGTGTAATAGTGCGACTTTGTTTTATTTTTGAATTACATAACTCAAATTTAAGCGGTAATAAAACTTCCACTGTTGGTGGATTAGTGGGTGGTATGGTGGTTAGATCTGTAGTTTGATCTTTATCATAATTTTCATTATCAATTGTTTTTGTTCTCTGCCGTGGAATACCTACTGAATTATAGGCAACATCAGAAAAATCAACATCATTGGCGTTTGAATTCAAATCCACATCGTCATATTTGGGTATCCAATAAAGAATTTCTGCTGTGTTTGTTCCACTTTCAAATTTTACTGTCACATTTTTTCTTAAAGTTGTAGCTTGTGCTCGCGCATCACTTAACACCAAAGACAGCTCACGAATTGAGGTATCTAAATGTCGTTTTGCAATCAAATCCCCAAAAGAAGGAGCAGCTATCGTCGCCATAATTGCCAATACCGCAATCGTCACCATCAGCTCAATTAAAGTGAATCCTTTATTTTTCTGCATACTCTCCCCCAGGCAAAATTTTGGCCCAGTTAAAATAATACGCATTAAAGTTACAAAACCTACACAGAGCAGATAAAAGGCATAAAAAAACAGATAACTGTCATTTTCCAGTTATCTGCTTATTTTTAAATAAGAAACAGAATGTTAAACAGTTAACACTCTAAGCCTGTGTTACAGGAATACGTAACTCTTTGGGTAGGCTAAAGGTAATATTCTCTTCCCGTCCATCCAGCTCTTTAGGCGCTTTTGCCCCCCAATCCTGTAAACGTTGAATGACTTGTTTAATCAGGATTTCAGGTGCAGATGCGCCTGCAGTTACGCCAATTTGAGAGCTATTTTCAAACCATTCTTGTTTGAGTTCATCAGCATTATCGACTAGGTAAGCTGCTTTCCCCATACGTTCCGCCAGCTCACGTAAACGGTTTGAATTAGACGAGTTTGGTGAGCCTACTACCAGAACCACATCACAACGTTCAGCCAGATCGCGCACTGCATCCTGACGGTTCTGCGTAGCGTAGCAAATATCGTCTTTACGTGGACCTTGAATCAGCGGAAATTTCTGGCGAAGGGCATCAATCACTTTCGCTGTATCGTCAATTGATAAAGTCGTTTGCGTGACAAAGGCGACTTTTTCAGGATTATGTACTGTAAGTGCAGCAACGTCTTCTTCGTCTTCTACTAAATAGATATCACCACCACTTTTTTTGTCATATTGCCCCATGGTGCCCTCAACTTCCGGATGGCCTTCATGACCAATCAGGATCGCTTCTACACCTTCACGGGCATATTTGGTCACTTCAATGTGCACCTTAGTCACCAATGGACAAGTCGCATCAAAAACCTTCAAACCACGGCGTTCAGCTTCTTGTTGTACCTCCTTAGAAACACCATGTGCGCTAAAAATCACGATATTATCGTCAGGAACTTCGTCGAGTTCGTCGACAAAAATCGCACCACGCTGACGTAGGTCATCGACCACAAATTTGTTATGCACCACTTCATGCCGCACATAAATCGGTGGATTAAAGCATTCTAGGGCACGGTTCACGATCGCAATGGCACGATCTACACCAGCACAGAAACCACGTGGGTTGGCTAAAACAATTTCCATAGAATCCTCAATACTCACACCATTTTTAGCGGTTCAATTGAAATAAATGTAAACAATCGACTGACAACTATTTAGTTTAAAGCCGCTCTACTCTAAAATAGAGAAGATATTTTATCATATCAGGAAAAATATCATGTCGGGTCTCTTGTTTGTCGTTTCTGCAGCGTCTGGAACAGGCAAAACATCCCTTGTTAAAGCCCTACTTGAGCGTGTCAACAATCTTCACGTTTCTGTGTCACACACTACACGCGGTCAACGACCTGGCGAACTCGATGGCGTGCACTATCATTTCTCCAATAAAGAAGATTTTTTAAATCTGGTCAATGAAGGTGGTTTTATCGAATACGCCGAAGTATTTGGTAATTACTACGGTACTGCGCAAGCCACAGTCAAAGAGCAACTGGCCAAAGGTCATGATGTGCTACTGGAAATTGACTGGCAAGGTGCACAGCAGGTTCGTCGACTTTTTCCTGAATCTAAACAAATTTTTATCTTGCCACCAAGCCAGTTCGACTTGCGTGAACGCCTGTCTAACCGTGGTACTGATGCTGTGGATGTGATTGAACACCGTCTGAGCTGCGCGGTAGAAGATATGCAACAATATAGCAACTTTGACTATATCATTATTAATGACGACTTTAATAAGGCGCTGCATGACCTGGAAGCGGTGATTATTGCTAATCGTTTGGTGCTGAGCCAGCAAGCCAACCGTCATGAAAAACTGATTCAAAAACTGATCACACCAACTGAACAGTGATTAAAACTTGAGTCTATAGACAAAGCCTTTTATACTGTGCAGTCTGTTAAAATTTATTATTCAAACGAGAATTCTTATGGCACGCGTCACCGTTGAAGATTGTTTAGACCATGTAGACAACCGCTTTGAGCTTGTACTAGTGGCAAGCAAGCGCGCGCGTCAATTGGCACGTCAAGGTATTGAACCAACTGTAGAATGGGACAATGACAAACCGACTGTTGTTGCTTTACGTGAAATCGCTTCAGGTCATGTATCAAAAGACATTTTGAAACAACGTGATCAAGACTATCAAACATCAAGTCTGGATCTTGCACTTTCTGCAAATAATCTAAACTTAGACGGTTTTTCTTTCCAATAAGAGATCGTCACTCAAAAAGCCTAGTTCTAAACTAGGCTTTTTTTGTTATGTGACTTTTATATTTATGCCAGAACGGTTATAACATAAGGGTTAGCTATCAAGTTTGTATTGGTTTTCTGCTCTATAGCAGCAAAAAACCATCAAGCCAGGAAATTCAAATTTCTAGAATGCTTTCAGGTTTTATTTGTAAAAAATTCAGTTGAAAAGGTGTGTTATGCCAGGCCCACAGGTCAGTCAAGCCAAGCAGCAGTTAGAGCTCATTATCGATGCGTATTTAAGTGAAAGCGATGTCGAACGTGTGCTTGCGGCCTGTGATTATGCAGATATGGCGCATGACGGGATTGTGCGTAAAAGTGGTGAACCTTATATTTTGCATCCGATTGCGGTCAGCTGTATCTTGGCGCATATGCGTTTGGACACTGAAACCTTAATGGCCGCCCTGCTGCACGATGTGATTGAAGATACCGAATTTAACAAAGATGATATTAGCAAGATTTTTGGTTTTACCGTCGCTGAACTGGTCGATGGTGTCACCAAACTCAGTCATTCGAGCGATAAAGAATATAATAAAGCGGCTTCTTTCCGGAAAATTCTGCAAGCGACTCTACAAGATCCACGTGTCATTATCGTGAAACTGGCCGACCGTTATCACAACATGACTACTTTGGATGCACTGCGTCCAGACAAACGGGCACGTATTGCCCGCGAAACCTTTGAAATCTTTGTTCCGATGGCACGCATTGTCGGCATGAATGAAATGGCTGACAACCTGGAACATCTTTGTTATCAGAATCTAGATCTAGACATGTATAACAATGTGCAGGCCGCTCTACTGGAAACCAAGCCCAAACGCTGTGAATATCAAGCAAAATGGGAAAAAAACCTGACCGAACTGCTGCACCAGAATGCCATTCAAGGCCGGATTAAGAAGAAAAATAACAATATTGAACTACTGCGCCACTTCGTTAAAAATGATATCGATCTACAAGAATTAACTCACAGCCATGCTTTTGAGATTATTTTACAGAGCATCGCTGATTGTGACCGACTTGCAGAAATTCTGACGCAAAGTTTTAAAATCCAGAGTTATGAAGATCATATCCGCCGTCCATTACCGGGTGGCAACCAGTCCTTGATGATGCGCTTAAAAGGCGAAAAGACGACCCTATCACTCACCATTCAAACCGAACTCATGCGTAAAGCAGCACGTTTTGGCGTTGTGCTTGGTGAAAGTGCCCCGCAGGCCTGCCGCTCAGCAATTCAGGCATCTATGCAGAATCTGAATGTCCTGGTCGATGGTGAATGTGCCAAAACCACTTTTAGTGAATTGCTCGATTATCTGCACCAAGAAAAAATCTGGGTCTATACCCCGCACGGTCATTTACATGAATTGCCGCAAGGCGCCACGGCGGTCGACTTTGCTTATGCCGCGAGTTTATTCCTAGGCAACCATGCGGTTGGTGCAAAAATTAATAATGAAACCAAGCCGCTTTCAACGCCTTTAGTCAGTGGTCAGGTAGTCGAAATCATTACTGATGTCCTTGCGACTCCGAACCCAGATTGGCTCAGTTTTATTAATACCCAGAAAGCTCGTCGTGCTATTCAGAATATTCTGCGCGATCAGGATCCAGATGAGCAGCGTCTGGTCGGACAACAGGCACTCAATCGTGCACTGAAACTGTTTCATCGTTCCATTCGCGATCTGACTGAAGCAGACTGGAAAAACCTCCTAGAATGGCGCCATGTTTCCAGCAAAGAACAGCTGTTTGAACAGATTGCAGTCGGTGATTTATTACCGCAACTGGTGGCCAACCATTTATTTGCCCAAGATCAGCATCAAAATATTGCCAGTTCAGACCGTCTGATTCAGGGAACAGAAGGTGTCGATGTCAAATATGCCCATTGCTGTAATCCTGTGCTGGGTGATCCGATTCAGGGTCATTTGACCCGTCGTGGTCTGATTGTGCATCGTGCGCGCTGCCATAACCTGCTGCATGAACAGAATCAGCATCCAGAAAATATCATGTTGTTGCAGTGGACCTCTGATGATCTGGAAGATATCAGCTTTACTGCCTACCTCAGTATTGACCTGGACATGAATGACGAGCAGATTTCCGACCTGATTTACCAATGCCGTAAAGCACATTCCGGGGTGGAAATGGTGCGTACTCAGGATGACAAAACCTATGTCAATATCGTGGTGCATAACCGTAAACAGATTGCACAGATTATCCGGGATTTACGCATGTATTTCGGTTTCCCGCGAATTATCCGTCTGGCTCAGCCCGTCGTTTTCAGTGAAGCTTCTAAAGCGAGTTAATCATTTAAAACGATAGTGCTTTGATCGGCCGAATTGATCGAATATGATGTATGTCGATGATAAAAGGAGAAATTAATGTCCCGCCAAGTAATCCATACTGAAAATGCCCCTGCTGCGATTGGCACTTATTCGCAAGCTATTTTAGTGGGTGATACCTTATATCTATCAGGTCAAATTGGCTTGGATCCTTATAGTATGGAACTGGTTGAAGGCATTGAAGCTCAAATTCGCCGGGTGTTTGATAACTTAAAAGCAGTCTGTGAAGCCGCTGGTGGTTCTTTGGCAGATATCGCCAAGCTGAATATTTTTCTGACCGATTTATCGCACTTCCAGCTGGTCAATCAGATTATGGGTGAGTATTTTGCCCAGCCTTATCCAGCACGTGCTGCTTTAGGTGTCGCCAGCCTGCCTAAAGATGCCTTGGTTGAAATGGATGGGATTATCATCATTAATCAATAAGTTATAAAAATCACTCAATCACCAGCCTTTAATATCTAACTCTAATTCACAAATCACTCTTGTGCGGAAATCTGAGCAGTACTTAGATTTCCGCTCAGATGGTAATTTTTTATCTAAATCATCAATCGTGATAAAAGCTATTTCAAATGATTTTTATTGACAAACGATAACAATTATCAATAATATTACTTATCTTATTTAATCATTGTGGTTGTGTCCTATGTACGTTTGTCTATGCCGTGGCATTACAGATCAAGACATTAAAGATGCTATTGCAAATGGCGCTGAAAGTTATCGTGATGTTCGCGATATGTTGGACTTGGGAACTTGCTGTGGCCGCTGTGCACCCGAAGCCCGTATGATCATCAGTGATGAAGTTTCACAAATTGCAGCACGGCTGGCCGTTGCAGCATAAATTCAAAATATTTCTCCTTATAAGCATAATGAAAAAACAATGATCTTTGGTCATTACTCCTCCCCCGCCTTTGACTCTGGCGGGTTTTTATTGCCACTCATCTGAGTCTGGATCGATTCGATGTCGATTTTCATTTGCTGTTCCTTGACATCCTCACCTCTCTAAATAGAGCTGATTCCTCCTGCGAGACGCTTATGCCCAAGCGCAAGTATGTTCTTAGCACTATTCAAGTCCCGATCCAGAACACTTGAACAGTTTTCACATTCCCATACTCTTATTCGCAAATCTGCTCTACCTTTCGGACTGCTTGCAGTGACCTCACCACAGCACGAACACATTTGGGTTGTGAAACTTTCACTAACTTCTTCAAACCATACTCCTGCGTTCTCGCATTTATACTTGAGCATGGTCTTGAATGCTGAAAATCCGGTATCCAGAACAGACTTCGCCATCTTGGTTTTCACCAGTTTTTTCGCACTCAGATCGCCTACAACAATTAGTGCATTTTTCTTTATAAGCATCGTACTTGCTTTGTGCAAATGGTCTTTACGACAGTTTGCAATCTTGGCGTGTAATGCACGGACACGTTTTCTATTTTTAGCTCGTTGAGCAATCCCTAATTTCTGTTCATATTGACGGTAGAACTTGGGATTTGAAATTATCGTACCATCCGAACAAGTGGCTATATCCTTTAAGCCCAGATCAATCCCAATCAAATTAGTCGCAGTCGATTTCTCAATTTTAGGGCTATTCACAACTAAGCAGGCATACCAGCGGCCACGCGCATCCTCGACAAACGAACCAGTCTTGATACTGTAATTTGACAGTCCATAGCTATCCCATATTTTAAACTGATGCTTGCCATACTGGATATGGCCATCAGCATACTTGATTGCTACTTTCTTAAAGGGTATCCAACCTAGTGATCTTCTGGCTGATTTCTTATGACTGACCCGCCATTTTAGTTTGGTCTTCTTGAATTGCTTTCTGCGTATGACTAATTCTTCGGTAACAGCCTGAATGGTTTGACTATGTAACCCACAAAGCCTAGATGTACCTTTCGTATATTCAGCAATATCGTAAGCACTGAGAAATTCACCTTTTCTTTTAAGGTGTTTAAAGCTTAAATCATTGACATAATTCCAGACGAAATTCACTTCAGATGCTAATTGCTCTAATATCTTAGAATGTTTATCTTTAATGCGTAATTTAAGTATTTTCATGCGATTATTTTATCAATGAAAATAACCAATAGAATATCCAAAGTTAAAAATGTTAATTTGAAACGACATTTCATGTCGTATGGCTTAGGTCACTCATTTATATCCCTGCCTTGAAAACGAGGTTTTACGTTTGATTTGATAAATTACTCGCCATTTGCCCCTGACTTGCTTTACTATCAGGATTAGAGCGCTTTCTTAGAAAGATAAAACAGGTCCAAATGGAGTTATGCGATGAAAGGCAATCGTGATGTGATTAATCAGCTCAATCAGGTGTTGTATCACCACTTAACTGCCATTAACCAGTATTTCCTGCATTCGCGCATGTTTAATGACTGGGGCATTGAGAAACTGGGCTCGGCAGAATATAAAGAATCCATTGTTCAGATGAAACATGCCGATAAAATTATTGAACGTATTTTATTTTTGGAAGGTCTGCCGAATTTACAAAATTTGGGCAAACTGTATATCGGTCAGCATACTCAAGAAGTGCTGCATTGTGATGTGCGCAAAGTCAAAGAGAATATTGAAGCCATCCAGAAAGCTGTCGCACTGGCTGAAACCCAAATGGATTATGTGACGCGTGATCTGGTTCAGGAAATTCTAGAGAAAGAAGAAAATTATCTGGATTGGACCACGACACAAATTGATCTGATCGAAAGTATTGGTATCGAAAACTATATTCAAAGTCAGCTCTAAAGCTAGAATTAAATTAAAAAAGCCAGCATCTGCTGGCTTTTTTGTATTTAGCGTGGCATATCTTGCGTTAATTCTTCATAACTCATTTCAGTTTTCTGAATGGTCTTTAAGCGTTGCAGCTGGTGCTTGGCTTCCACCTCATTGCCATTAAAAGCTAAAAGTTTGGCATATTTGATCAGATTATATTTGGTCGGGTAAGTTAACACCATCTGTTCACCTTCCTTAATCTGCTCAGCAGATGCTTCGCTATAAGGATTTAAACGAATCCAGGCAATACGATGATTAAACTCGGTCAGCAGATAAATTGGTTTTTCATTGGTGATTTTTTCCGGCTGTTTTTCATAACGAATACTTTGTCCAAGTTTTGGCACCGCAACATCATAGTCGCGATAAATCACAATCAATAAAAGCAATCCGACAGTAAAAATGAATTTCATGCCGATTGATGGCATAACTATTATTTTAATTTTTGGATTTTGTGCCAGAACCGTACCCAGAATAAAACCGACTGGCAGCAGGAAATAGGCATAATGCTGTGGAAACTCAAACATGGCATGGGTAAGAAAAGCCCCCATCATGAGAATACCGATCACTGATTCTGGCGTATTCACCCAGCGTTGTAACTGATAGCCCAGATAACCAAAGTACGCCAGAAATGGCAGTCCAATAATTAAGCCGTTCCAGAGCAAAAAGTCCAGAATAAAATTATGTGCGCTACGAATCCAAACCGGACCTTGCACGGTATCACTAATCGAGACAAAAGCCACACTGGTCTGATACCAGCCATAGCCAAACCATGGCTGCGCCTGAATGGCTGCCAGCATCTGCTGCCAGATTGCGAGGCGTGACATATCGCCGGTGGCACGCGCTACCACATCCCGGCTTTGAACTACGTCCGCATCCATTACTTGTGCAGCTAACTGACTGAGTAATGGAAAAGCCACAATACAGGAAATAAAGAAGATGAACCAAGCGGTGCTGTAATACCATTTCAGGCGAATAATACCTTTATATTGATAGAAAGCTAAATACAACATGATTACAATTGCAGCGACCCAGGCAGTACGTGACTGACTTAAAGCCACTCCCATAACAATTACTGCAGCGTAGGCAAATAACCACTTGGTCTGGATTTTTTTCTTTTCATAAAGGTACAGGCAGCTCATCAATGTCATGACTAAAAAAGTTGCCATATTATTTGGCTGAGCGAAATTAGCATAGGGCCGCTGATTGCCACTGATATTCACCATGCCTGGCAATATTGCATCTAGATTTGTCCATTGACACAGCGCAATTAGACCCGTAATCGTTCCTGAAGCTAAAAACACATAGCTAAGGTTGGTAAAGGTTTCTTCCCGGTTATAGTTTCCTGTTGAAAGGTTATAACCCAGCACACTTGCGAGCCAAAAGCTAAAGACAAAAATAAAGCCCATCATGGCAGTGCTAAAGAAGAAAACCTGCCCTGCCAGTAAATGAATAAAAGGCACACAGGCGAGTAGCAACAAGGGTAAACTGATGACAGGTGATTTCAATTTTTCTTTTAGGCAGACCGCAGCGACAGCAAATAGAGCAAAGAATGCGTAAAGCTCACCTGTATAAGTGACCCATGGGCGGTAATGCACAGGCATCAGCCAGGCAAGGGAGATTAAAATTGCTGCGATGAGGGCAAGCATGAATTTCATGGAAATATCAGGCGGTAGAAGTTTGGCACATGATAAACAAAAAAGCAGATTAACGGGTAATCTGCTTGGGTCATTTTATTTTGTTTAGTTCCAAGGACGGAGGTCGACGATTTTGACGACTTCCGCGGTGTCTTTATTGACTAGCACCACCATGTCTTCCGCATTGGCTTTTAAAGGCAACCATGCATTCGCTGTTGGGTATTTTGCTAAAATAGATTCAACTTGAGCTGCTTCATTAAACTGCTTTAATTGCATAAGGTCTTGTGCACGTTCTTGTATTTGTGGTTTGACCACAATGAGGTCGACATAGCGTTCTGGGCGCTGTGCAATTGAAATACCTCCCAATACTTCTTCAAATAAATTTTGATTTTTTTCTTCAATGTTTTTTGAAATTTCAACACCTACAAATTTAGGTTTTAACCACGTTGGATATCGGTATTCAGCATAAGTATTTTCAAAACCATCTGTTATAAGATCATTGACACGAATAAGTTCAAAACGATCTACATTATAAGCAATCCAAACTGGACGAGCTTGTGAAATCGAATACAGACCATAAATAAGTGCTGAAAACTGCAGTAAAAAAATAATTACCAAATCAAATTTTAAGCTCTTTTTCTTTTCTTTATAAACAACACAACCTAAAAGAGGACCAAGAATTACATCAATTACTAAAAGCATGAAAAATATTTTTAAAATACCAGTCGCTTTTGCCAATGGGCTCGGATACCAAATATTAAATACCCAAAGCAGGGCGATAATGGCTATACAAATAGATATGAAAAAGTGCCATAGAAAAAATCTAACGCATTTACTTTTCATAGGAATACTCAGAGAATAAAAATAGACATAAAAAAAGACTGGTAAACCAGTCTTTTTTTAAGCTTAAATTAACGACAATTTGATGGTGCTAATTTAGATGCTAAAGTACCTGCAACGGCTGGAGCTACTGCACCTAACGCACCACATGCCCAATTAATTTGAGTGGCAGGTGGAGTATAACCTCCTGCTGCATCAGAGTCAGGTAGAGCTACTGGTGTTCCTGCTGGACCTGTATATGGACGTAAAATAATTGTACCATCATCTTGGACAGGAGCCGCATAAGTAATAGTAATTTGACCATTATCATTATCAATTGCAACAGATTTGACATCTTTAGTCGCAGTTGGCGCTGAATATCCTAAGTTATATACTGCAGCACTCGCTGCATTCTCTACTACTGTAGTTTTAGCAGCAGCTGCAAGAGCAATACCTTCTGTAACTTTTGCACGTTTTGTATAGTCTTGATAAGCAGGAATCGCAACAGCAGCCAAAATACCGATAATTGCTACAACAATCATTAATTCAATAAGGGTAAAACCCTTTTGCATAGTGTTCATAACATTCTCCACAAATGTTTTTTGTTTATTTATAAGCCTAAAGAAAAAAGCTCATTTAGCTTAATTTTATATTTAGCACTAAGTGTGCCAAGTTTTATTATAATAAAATTAACAGAAAAAACAGCACTTTAAAAAAAATATTTTTATTTTTGTAATCATTGTGTTTTATTTTGTGTAACTAACTGACAAAAAATGTCAGTTAGTTGACTAAAATCACCCCATAATTATCGGTTTATTCCCCAATTCATTCTCTAAATCATCTATTTTTCGATCGTAATACTGATCTAAAACTTTTCCAATCTGTTTCACTCCTTCGATTACCCCTTCTTTAAACTGCTGCTGGACTAAATTCTGAATAATATTTTGGCAGATTTCATCCCAGACTTGCTGGGTCGTCGCATTCTTAATTCCACGATCAATCACAATTTCCACCTTGTGCTCGCAGAGGTTCAAATACAGCAATACACCACTATTATATTCTGTATCCCAAACCCCAAGTTCAGCAAAGAGTTGCCGGGCACGACATAAAGTATCTTGATAATAAGCCGATCGTGAAGGCAGACAGCCTTCAATTACTACCTGAATTTCCCCAACATGCCCATGCTCGGCTTCCTCTACTGCCAGTCCAATTGCATGCTGATCCTGCTTGGAAAAAAAACGCTTGGTTGCCGGCATATAAAAGAAATGCTTGAGCCAGCGCTTAAAGCTCGGCTGCGCATGTTCTTCCAGCTTCGGCTGCGTGACAATCTCTGTCGTATCTGTCGTTGTTACCATGAGCCTGATGCTCCTCCCCCACCAAATCCACCACCGCCACCGCCGAAGCCGCCGCCCCCAAAACCACCACGACCACTACCGCCGCGGCCACCACCTGCCATAAAGGCATGTAAAATCAGCTGGGCCAGTGAAGTGACCAATAAAAAGAATACCCCGGCACCAATCATTAAACTGGCAATTAAACCCATGCCATTGACCAGACCGGCAGCTGTGCCTGCAACTGCGGCAGTTGCAGCGCTGAGTTTTCTGCCAAAAATCATGGAACAGACGACCCCAGCAACAACAATAAACAGCACGCTACTGAACGTTGCCTTACTGGCTTTTTGTGCCTGATAAGCCTGTTCCTGACGTTCCTTCAGTTCATCGGCTGCCTGTGCTGCAATTTCAGGATCAAGATTTAAAATCCGTTCTATTTCAGCCAGTCCTGAGTCGATCCCCTGCGCATATTGAGCCTGTTTAAAATACGGCGTGATCTTGTCATTGATAATTCGGCCTGCCACGATATCGGGCAGCACCCCTTCCAGACCATAACCAGTCAGAATTTGAATACGGCGATCATTGATGGCAATGGTCATCAATAAACCATTATCGCGTTTGGCTGAACCGAGTTGCCAGGCTTCAGCAACACGCATGGAATAATCAAAAATATCTTCCTGCCCCGTGGTCGGAACAATGACTACACCTATTTGCCCTTTGCCTTCATTATAAAGTTTTAGAATGCGCTGAGTGAGTTGCTGTTTTTCAGCGGGACTAAGTAAATTTGCCTGATCAATGACCGGTTCATTCAGGCTGGGTAAGTCGCGCTGAAGCTGCCCTTCAGCCATGTTATTGGCAATTTGTGGCTGTGAGACTGCTGCAGTTTCTGTATTTTGGGCTGGAGTATTTTGATTATTTTTAGGTTGTAAGATTTCACGGGCTACAATGACTTCTTCAGTATCTGTAGCCGTGGCCGTTTCTGCTGAAACAAGCGTGGTTATTCCCATGCCCAGCATGAGAATCAAACCAGCACAGTATTTCAGCAGAATCTCAGACATATGATCTCTCGTTTATTTTATAAGGGGATACTTATTCAAAGGAAACCGTTGGAGCTTTCTGTGCACTTTGCTCGGCGCTAAAGTTCGGTTTGGTGTCCATGCCAATCACTTTGGCGGTCATGACTTGTGGGAACTGACGCGCATAAGAGTTGAAGTCCTGTACTGTGGTAATATAACGGTTACGTGCCACAGCAATCCGGTTTTCAGTCCCTTCCAGCTGTACCTGTAAATCACGGAACTGTTGATTCGCTTTCAAATCTGGATAATTCTCAGTGACGGCTAAAAGACGAGACAAGGCGCTGGTCATCTGGGCCTGCGCTTCCTGATAGCGCTGAAACAGTTCAGGATCTTCCAGCACTTCACGATCTACTTTTAAACCGGCAACATTGGCACGTGCTTGGGTCACTTCAGTTAAAACTTGCTCTTCATGCGAGGCATAGCCTTTGACCACATTGACCAGATTAGGTACCAGATCGGCACGGCGCTGATACTGGTTCTGAACTTCCGACCAGGCTGCCGTTACTGCTTCATCTTTGACTTGCAAGGTATTATAGCCACAGCCACTCAGGGTCAAGGTACTGGCCAGCATCAAGGCGATAAGAGATTGTTTGAATACACGCATGATATCTTGTCCTCAATTCTTTATTAATATTTATATAATTAATTTGATTTTAAACAGTATTTTCTAAAGTTTTGTTACTTTTTATAATCTTTTTAATGGCCTCTCTTTAAGTTAGACAATATCCAAAAATAAAAAACCCGCCGTAGCGGGTTGTTTGAATGATTTCAGTGAATTTTCAACTGTTAAACATCTAGATAATCCAGAATCCCTTCAGCTGCCTGACGGCCTTCCCAGATTGCAGTTACCACCAGATCAGAACCACGAACCATGTCACCACCAGCGAAGATTTTTGGATTTGAAGTCTGGAATTTGTATTGTTGCTGTTCAGCAGCAACCACACGACCTGAACCATCCAGATTAATTTCCACATCGGTGAACCAGTCTGCTGGGCTGGTACGGAAACCAAAAGCAAGTAGAACTACATCCGCCGGCAGAATTTCTTCTGAACCCGGAATCGGCTCTGGACTACGGCGACCGCGGCTGTCCGGCTCACCCAGCTGAGTGCTGATCACTTTCACCCCAGTTACTTTGCCATTTTCACCGACAATTTCGATCGGTTGACGGTTGAACTGGAAATTCACCCCTTCTTCACGTGCATTTTGTACTTCACGACGTGAACCTGGCATATTTTCTTCATCACGACGATAGGCACAGACCACCGATTCAGCACCTTGACGGATCGAAGTACGGTTACAGTCCATGGCAGTATCACCACCGCCTAAAACGATGACTTTCTTGCCTTCAACACTGATATATTCAGCCGGATCTTTTTCCCAGCCCTGACAACGATTGACATTCGCAATCAGGAAGTCTAGCGCATCATAAACACCATCCAGATCTTCGCCCGCGAAGCCACCTTTCATGTAAGTGTATGTACCCATACCCATGAATACAGCATCGTAGTCAGCCAGTAACTGGTCGATAGTGACATCTGTACCAATTTCAGTATTTAGACGGAATTCAACACCCATACCTGTGAAGATTTCACGACGGCGTTTCATCACATCTTTTTCCATTTTGAATTCTGGAATACCGAAGGTGAGCAGACCACCGATTTCTGGACGTTTATCAAAGACTACAGGTTTTACCCCATTACGCACCAGAATATCCGCACAGCCAAGTCCTGCAGGACCTGCCCCGATAATCGCGACTTTTTTATTGGTCCATTGCACATTAGACATGTCTGGACGCCAGCCCAAAGCAAAGGCGGTGTCGTTGATATATTTTTCTGCATTCCCGATCGTCACCGCGCCGAAACCGTCGTTGAGAGTACACGCCCCTTCACACAGACGGTCTTGCGGACAGACACGACCACAAACTTCCGGCAAAGTATTGGTCTGATGACACAATTCAGCCGCCTGGAACAAACGGCCTTCAGACACCAGTTTTAACCAGTTTGGAATGTAGTTATGTACCGGACATTTCCACTCACAATACGGGTTACCACAGCCGAGGCAGCGATGTGTCTGATTGGCTGCAATTTCCGCGGTATAAGGCTTATAAATTTCCACAAATTCTGCTTTGCGGACATCAATCTCTTTTTTATCTGGATCTTGGCGTGCGACATCCAGGAATTGAAAGTCATTATTCAGGCGTTCTGCCATGTCTCTCTCCGTGGGGAGATGTAAGGGGTTCACAGTTGCCTTACATCTGCCTATGTTTCTGCAGTAGTGGAATTATTGTGGATCAGCTTGAGTTGTTTTTAACAGCGTTTGCAAGTTGGCTGCTTTTGGTTTTACCAACCAGAACTTGCGGCTGTAGAAGTCAAACTCATGGCGGATCTTGTACGCCCAAGCACTACCCGTTTCTTTAATATGTTCATCCAGGATACGACCCAGGAAGGCTTTATGCTCTTCCATCGCTTCGGTGGAAATACGGTTCAGTTCAATCAGTTCGTGGTTATAATGATCAACGAAGTCATTATCCAGATCAAGCACATAAGCAAAACCACCAGTCATACCTGCACCGAAGTTATGCCCAACTTTACCCAGTACCGTCACAATACCGCCCGTCATATATTCACAGCAGTGATCACCTGCACCTTCAATTACGGCAAATGCACCCGAGTTACGCACCGCGAAACGCTCGCCCGCTGTACCCGCTGCGTATAACTTACCGCCAGTCGCACCGTACAAACAGGTATTCCCAATAATCGCGGTATTTTGGGTCTGGAATGGCGAACCTTTTGGTGGAAAGATCGAGATGCGACCACCGGCCATACCTTTACCGACATAGTCATTGGCATCACCTTCCAGACTGATATGTAAGCCACCAGCATTCCATACACCCAGCGACTGACCCGCAGTACCATTTAGATGGACTTTCACCGGATGGGCTTCCATGCTCAGGTTGCCATAACGTTTCGCAATTTCACCAGACAGACGTGCGCCAATCGAACGGTCACAGTTACCGATCATGAAACTATATTCGCCGCCAGTTCCTGCTTCGATGGCAGGTAAAATCTCATCCACCATTTTTTCAGCCAGAATGCCTTTATCAAATGGTGCATTACCTTGAACCTGACAATACTGTGCTTTACCTTCTGCAGCAGGATGCGACTCAAGCAATTTGCTTAAATCAAGATGTGCATGCTTTGCAGTTTCACCTGGAAGCACTTCAAGCAGATCCGTACGGCCAATCAGGTCTTTCAGACTTGATACACCAAGTGCTGCCAGCCATTCACGGGTTTCTTCAGCAATAAAGGTGAAGAAGTTGATCAGCATTTGTGGCTCGCCAATATAATGCTCTTGACGTAAATGATCTTGTTGAGTCGCGACACCGGTTGCACAGTTATTCAAGTGGCAAATACGCAGGTATTTACAACCCAATGCGATCATTGGGGTTGAACCAAAGCCGAAGCTTTCTGCACCCAGAATTGCTGCTTTTACGACATCCAGACCGGTTTTTAAACCGCCATCTGTTTGTACGCGAACTTTACCACGCAGGTCGTTGACACGAAGGGCCTGATGTGCCTCAGAAAGCCCCAGTTCCCACGGTGAACCTGCATGATGAATTGAAGAAAGTGGAGAAGCCGCTGTACCGCCATCATAACCAGAAATGGTAATGAAATCGGCATACGCTTTCGCTACACCTGCCGCAATCGTACCGACACCCGGTTCAGAAACCAGCTTAACTGACACCATCGCCTGTGGGTTAACCTGTTTTAAATCAAAGATCAACTGTGATAAATCTTCGATTGAATAGATGTCGTGATGCGGAGGTGGCGAAATCAGCGTTACACCCGGTACAGAGTAACGTAAACGGGCAATGAGACCATTTACTTTACCACCCGGCAACTGACCACCTTCACCTGGTTTTGCACCTTGCGCGACTTTAATTTGAAGGACTTCTGCGGAAGTTAAATAAGCAGGTGTCACACCAAAACGGCCCGATGCAATTTGTTTGATTTTCGAGTTACGGATGGTGCCGTAACGCGCTGGATCTTCACCGCCCTCGCCTGAGTTCGAGCGACCACCAATCGTGTTCATGGCAATCGCAATCGCTTCGTGCGCTTCAGGGGACAGTGCACCCAAAGACATGCCGGCAGAGTCAAAGCGAGGTAAGATCTCTTCCACAGATTCCACTTGTTCGACTGGAATCGAATTGTCTGTTTTCAGTTTGAATAAGTCACGAATCGTGGCAATCGGACGATTGTTCACAAGTTCCGCATATTCTTTAAAATCTGCGTAGTTCCCAGAACGTACTGCTTTATGCAGTGAGTTGATCACGTCTGGGTTAAAGGCATGGTATTCCTTGCCGAATACAAATTTCAGCAGACCGCCCTGATCGATTGGCTTACGGTTTTTCCAGGCAATATCCGCCAACTGTTTCTGATCATTTTCAAGGTCGACAAAAGTTGCACCCTGAATACGACTTGGCACACCGATGAAGCATTTATCTACCACTTCATTGGATAAACCCACTGCTTCAAACAGCTGACCACCGCGATAAGAGGCAACCGTAGAAATCCCCATTTTCGAAAGAACTTTCAGTAAACCTTTTTCAATCCCTTTACGGAAATTGTTTTGTGCATAAATCGGATCACCCAATAACTCACCTTTCGCGACCAGATCATTGATTACGTCATAAGCCAGGTACGGGTAGATGGCTGTCGCACCAAAGCCAAGGAGTACTGCAAACTGATGTGGATCACGGGCAAAACCGGTTTCAATGATCAGATTCGCATCGGTACGTAAACCAGTCTTGATCAGGTGATGATGCACCGCACCAGTCACCATAAAGGCATTCGCTGGTAGATAACCCTCACGGATTTTCTTGTCAGAAAGCACCAGTAAGGTTTTACCATCACGAATGGCTTGCGCAGATTCTTCACAGATCCGTGCAATCGCTGCTTGTAGACCTTCAGTTTCCGCATAGTTCAGGTCGATATCTGCAATTTCATAACCGGCACGACCCAGCGTACGGATCTGATGCATTTTCGAATTAGACAGCACAGGACTGGAAATGATCAAGCGGTCTGCATGCTCAGGCCCTTGTTCAAAGACGTTTTGCTCACGACCCAAACAGGTTTCCAGTGACATCACAATCGATTCACGTAGCGGATCGATTGGCGGGTTGGTCACTTGTGCAAACTGCTGGCGGAAATAATCCGACACATGGCGCACCTGACGAGACAATACTGCCATTGGGGTATCATCACCCATAGAGCCAACCGCTTCCTGACCGCTTTCAGCAATCGGACGTAACAACTGGTCACGCTCTTCAAAAGTCACCATGAACATTTTTTGTGCCGCTTTCAGGCCATCGCCTTTTAAGCCTTGATCACATAAATATTCTTCCAGCTCTGGACTACCTTGCAGACGCACAGAATTTTCACGTAACCATTCGCGGTATGGACGCATACGTTTCAGATGATTATTGACATCTTGGGTATCCAGCACCTTGCCGGTTTGCGTATCAATGACCAGCATTTGACCAGGACCGACACGGCCTTTAGAAATCACATCTTCAGGTTGATAACCCCACACGCCAATTTCAGAAGCCAGCGTGATATAACCATTTTTGGTAATCACCCAACGCGCAGGACGCAGACCGTTACGATCCAGCATACAGATCGCATGACGCCCATCCTGAATCACCAGACCTGCCGGGCCATCCCAAGCTTCCATATGTTTTGAGTTGAATTCATAGAATGCACGCAAGTCTGCATCTAAGGTTTCCACATTCTGCCAGGCAGGCGGAACCAGCATACGGAGTGCACGGAACAGATCCATACCACCGCCAACCAGAATCTCCAGCATGTTATCCAGGCTTGAAGAATCTGAACCAGTACGGTTCACAATTGGATTCAGTTCAGTTAAACCTGGTAATAACGGATTTTCAAATTTTGGTACACGCGCCATGGCCCAGTTACGGTTCGCAGTAATGGTATTGATTTCACCATTGTGCGCCAGGTAACGGAACGGTTGTGCTAAAGGCCAGCGAGGCAAGGTATTGGTTGAGAAGCGCTGATGGAACACCACGATATGCGATTCCAAACGTGGATCAGCCAGATCTGTATAAAAATCTGCAATCGCTTCTGGCATCATCAAGCCTTTATAGCTGATCACCGTTGAACATAAAGTCGTGACATAGAAAGACGTATCATTGCTTAACAGCTGCTCTGCACGACGGCGTGCCAGGAATAACTTACGGTTAAACTCAACCTCAGTCACACCCATTGGACAGTTAACAATAATCTGTTCAAATGCTGGCATCGATTGCAAAGCAATTTCACCAAGGGCATCGACATTGGTGGGAATCACACGCCAAGCTAAAACGATTAAACCTTCAGCTTCAATCTCTTTGTTTAAAACCTGTTTGGCGTGTGCCGCAAGTGCAGGATCAAGATTTAGGAATACTGAACCTACAGCAAAGACTTCACTTAAGGTGGTATCGCTTAAGCGTTTAGCTTCTTCACGGAAGAATTTTTTCGGCATTGCCAAGAGCAGACCACAACCATCTCCCGTCTTGCCATCTGCGGCAATACCACCACGATGGGTCATACAACTCAAACTATGAATCGCGGTCTTGACGAGATCATGGCTAGCATCACCCTGCATATGGGCAATTAAACCGAAACCACAGTTATCTTTAAACTCATCCGGTTGGTATAAACCTTGAGCGGGAGCTACATTATTAGGCGATGGCATGTGCATAGCGTACCCTTCTTTCACTAAGCCTCAACAGGCTATTAAACAATCTAAATTTTCTCTGCGCTGGCGTCTAATGGACTTTCGAAGACCGTCTTGGTAGAGCAAAAGCATTTTTCTTTATTTCTTCAGACTAGTCCTTTTTTAGACTAAATGCATAACAAATAAAGTTTATTTTGCTCATGAATAACATAAAAATCTGGAATAAATATGACATTCACATAGTGTCATCGAATCATTTTTCGCGCTAAAACAGGGAGATTAATTCAATTCATGCACCAATAAAGCAAATTCCATGCCAACAAACAGCGCATAAATTAAAACAATACAGATGACAAAGATTTAGCGCAGAACAGCACTCTAAGGGGTTAATCTTAATGTGCATTTTTTGCACCAAAAGCGCCCATTTTTAATTCTGTAATTTTTTGGATGCGCTATTTTAGATCGAACTAATTAAATGGATCACTAATCTCGTTATTTTGAGGACGAGGATTACCACCCTGAGCAGGTCGATTATTGTTATTTTGCGGTTGAGGCGTGCCTTCTACAGCACTTTCAGATTTCTGTACATCGACTACATTTCCCGATGAATCACGGCGCACAATGGTGGTACTAGTAGTTGCAGCATCAGAGCTACGCGGCTTAGGCTCAGCTTGGGTTTGCTGCTGTCTAAGTCGTACAGATTCATCTACTTTCGGCAAAGGCACATTTTTCAAACGAATTTCGTAAAGCTTTTGATTACTGGCTAATTCCTCTGAACCCAGATTATTGACCAGACTGACATATTGCTGCATGGGCACAACTTCGGGTTTAACTGAAGCCGGTAAATTTAACTTCAGTGTAGATAAAGCCTGATTAGCTTGTGACGCAGTCTTATATTGGCCATACAACAATACATATTGTTCTGGCTGATTTTCACCCGAGATTCTTAAATAAATAAAAGGCTTACGATCGGACTGTTTGTTAAGAAAACTTTTTAAAATGGCTTCATTGGTCACACGAAATAATTCAATGGCGTGCTGGTTTTTCGCTTCATTGACAAATTTGGTACCGCGAAATTCCGGCTCATGACTGGCATTCACTACGGTACGCGTATTTAGGTCCAGTGGTTTCACTTCCTGAAAAAGCGCACCAAGATGGGTCATTGTGGCTACTTTTTCCGGCTGAATCTGCAACTGAACTTCAGTTTCAGGCTTTTTTTCAATTTCGATGACGTCATCTGAATCAGTCACCGCCCAAAAGACCAAGGCAGCAAATAGGCAGCATACACCACAGACCAGCCAGAAATAATGCTGAATCTTTTGCCAAGGAGTATGTAATGCTGCCATAAAACTAAACCTATGCCTGATTGGCTAAAATTGCCTGTTTCATTAACTCGAGATCAAAGTCTCGTGTAATCACTGCTTTGCCTAATTGCTTTAATAACACCAGACGCAATTGTCCATTCAAGACTTTTTTGTCATGGGCCATATAGGCCAGAAAATCATCCAGAGGGATTTTAGGACAAACGATAGGTAATTGGGCACGAGAAATGATTTTTTTTGTACGTTCTAAATCTTCTTGAGAAATCCACCCCATACGCTGTGACAGATCCGCAGCCATCACCATACCGGTGGCAACAGCCTCACCATGTAGCCAGACACCATACCCCATGTAGGATTCAATCGCATGCCCAAAGGTATGACCTAAATTGAGTAAAGCACGTTCCCCTTGCTCCTTCTCATCATTGGCTACAATCCGCGCCTTATGCGCACAGGAACGATAAACGGCTTCAGCCAATAATTTCTCATCACGAGCGACCAGTGCATCCATGTTTTCTTCAAGCCAGACCAGAAATGACTCATCGCCTAGCAGAGCATATTTAATCACTTCAGCCAAACCTGCTGAAAGCTCCCGATCAGGCAAAGTAGAAAGCTGCGACATATCTGCCAGCACCACTTGCGGTTGCTGGAAAGCACCAATCATGTTTTTACCGAGTGGATGATTAATCCCGGTTTTACCACCGACACTTGAATCTACTTGCGACAGCAAGGTTGTCGGTACTTGGATAAAGTACACACCGCGCTGGAAACAGGCCGAGGCAAACCCAGCCATATCTCCAATCACACCACCACCCAGCGCAAGCACAGTACAGTCCCGGTTAAACCCGGCTTCAAGCAGTGCATCAAAAATCAGATTCAGATGCTGGCTATCCTTATATTTTTCACCATCAGGCAGAATGCAGGTCGCAACACGTTTGTCCAGAGCCTCAATTGCAGTTTGATAACGCTGCAAATAAAGTGGTGCAATCGTAGTATTGCTCACAATCATCACTTGCTTGCCCTGAATATAGGGTGCCAATAAGGCCTGTGGATCCAGATCGCTCCCGATAAAAATAGGGTAACGACGTTCTCCGAGTTCTACATATAAGGTTTGCATGCTTGATTAACCACTTGATTCAATGAACTTAGTTTTTAGAAGTAATGAGATTGAGAATCCGCTGCGCCAGATCACGCGCAGCACCCTGATTGGTCTCAATAATATGATGCGCCACTTCCCGATACAAGGGATCACGGACTGCCAATAAATCACGTAACTTTTGTTCCGGATTTTCGACTTGGAGGAGAGGACGGTTTTTATCGCGATAGGTACGTTGCAGTTGAATTTCAACCGGCGTATAGAGATAGACAACGATTCCTCGCTGTTTCAGATAATCCCGATTTAAGGTCTGAGTAATGGCACCACCGCCGGTGGCTAAAACCAGATGAGGACGTGAGGTAAGGTCATTAATCACAGCAGTTTCACGGTCACGAAAACCCTGTTCCCCTTCTTTTTCAAAAATCCAGGGAATAGTCGCGCCTGTTTTACGTTCAATTTCATGATCACTGTCTAGAAATTCGCGTCCTAACAATTCTGCGAGATGTCGTCCTACTGTTGTTTTACCGGCCCCCATCGGCCCTACCAAATAAATATTTGGTAGGGTTTCAAACTCTTTGCTTGGCAAGGAGTCACCTATTCGTTTTGTTAAATTCAAAATATATTAATGATTTCTTGAAACACTGTCATTAACAATTCGAGGTGTAACGAAAATCAGTAGCTCACGTTTATTATCCGACTTTAAATCTTTACGGAATAAACGCCCTACATAAGGAATATCCCCCAGGAAAGGTACCTTGGTTTGTGCATTACGGGTTTCCTGCTCAAAAATACCACCTAAGACGACTGTTTCACCATTATCAACCAAAACATTGGTAGTGATCTGGTTTTTGTTAATAGTGAGCTGTCCGGTCGGTGTCGGGTTACCCGGTGAGTCACTGGTAATATTGAGTTCCATCTGTACCTTGCCATCTGGCGTAATGCTTGGTGTGACATCCAGACTTAGCGTAGCATCAATAAATTCCGTAGTAGATACTGCATTCGCACCGCCACCCTCTGCTGACTGGTACGGAATTTGAGAACCAGAGGCAACAGTTGCTTTCTGCTTGTCCGCAGTCAGTACTTTAGGTGTAGAAATCACCTCACCGTAGCCATCTGCCTGAAGTGCAGAAAGCTCCAGATCCAGCATAAAATCAGAAAGACTGATTAAACCAAAGGCGATACGACTTGCACCCGGACTTGTTACGCCTAAATCCACATTCAGGTTTTGTGGACGCTGAATATCATAGGTATATCCACCGAAATCATTTTCTTCTGGTTCTCTAAGATCCCACAAGGTGGTATCACTGCCACCGACCAGCAAGTGATTATTATTCATCACACCTTGCGATAGAATGCCCCATTTCACTCCCATCTCTTTGGTAAAATCAGTCGTTGCACGAACAATACGCGCTTCGACCATTACCTGCTTCACCTGCACATCCAGCAGATCTACCATATTACGAATTTTATCAATAAAGAGCTGGGTATCATTCACAATAATGGTATTGGTCCGTGCATCAACAGACACAGAACCACGTGAACTTAATAAGCTTTCTCCACCCTCATTATTATTCGTGCTACTCGAACCGCCTGAACTAGATGCGCCTTTATTCTGCGTAATCAGTTTCTCAATATCAGCAGCTTTGGCATAACTGAGCTGCATATATTCCGTCTGGATAGGCGCAAGTGCGACACTCTGCTTAATCGCCTTAGCTTCTTCCTCTTCAGCCTTTATCAGCTCTGTAACTGGTGCAATCCAGATCACATTACCATTACGACGTTTATCCAGATTTTTGGTTTTCAGCACAATATCCAAGGCCTGATCCCACGGTACCTCTTTCAAGCGCAAGGTAATATTACCTTGCACACTGTCTGCGGCCACCATATTGATATCGGTAAAATCAGCCAGGAGCTGTAGTACACGACGGACTTCGATATCCTGGAAATCTAAAGAAATTTTCTTGCCAGTATAAGCCACAGTTTTAGGACGTAATGGACTCTTGGCTTCCGGACGTTTCAAACTGATGGTCAGCTTGTTATCAGTCTGGTAAGCCATATATTCATAACTTTCCGCAGACTGAATCGTAATGACTCCTGAACCATTTTGATTCACGGCATCGACACTAGATACCGGAGTTGCGAAATCAGTCACATTAAGACGGCGGGTCAAATGAGCCGGAATCTTGGAACCTAAAGTGCGCACAATAACTTTGGTACCCTGCTGCTGTACATCAACAGGAGTATTATTTCCTAACAGATCAATAACGACCTGGCCTTCACCTTGAGCACCGCGCTGGAAACCAATGTTGCTAATACCCTGAGCTGACTGTTGCTGCACAGGTTGAGCTATGGCTACAGGAGTTGCCGAGTTAATTTTAAGAATAAAGGTATTACCTTCTACACGAGTCGTAAAGGCTCCAGCCTCGGTCAGATTTACCGTCAGACGTGCACGCTGAGCATCCGAAGTGACATCTATCGAACTGGCTTCACGTGTTGCCACCGGAATACTGCTTTGTTTTAAATTCTGTTGTGCCTTGTCAAAGTCCAGAATCAAACGTGATGGTGATTCTAATTGATAGGCTTGTGGTTGTGGCGGCAAACCATTGAACATCACCCGAATCTCAGTTCCTTGTCCAGGAAGCTGCATGGGTACTACATTGGTCATTGAAACCTGCGCACTGGCCGCTTGCATCACCGCAATCGCAACAGCACCCATGGAAAACTGACGAAACACACGATTCATTGTATTAACATCCCCAAAAATAAATTCTTTAATACTCTTATTCATTGTTATTCCTTTAAAACTTATGGCGCCGGCCCGATAAGAACCAGACTTCGCGGACGTTCCACATATCCCTCACGGCCATCTGGAATAATCTCAATCAAATCGATCTGTGTTGGTGTAATTCCAACCACACGACCATGATTAAGCCCCATATAGCTACCACGTTGGATCCGCTCAACCTCACCATCAGGCGTCTGGATTAAAGCCAGAATCTGTCCTGCCTGGTTGCGCATGCTGCCTTTCATGGTCAACGTTTCGAGCGGATAACTTTCTAGCGGTTGCAGTTGACGTGATAGGTTTGGATAAACCCGTTTCCCCGCCATAATTTTCAGTTCAGCAGCCAAAGAGCTGGGTAAAAAAGGACTTTTGATCTGATGTGCTGCATAGTTGAAGGTTTCAACTGGCATAAAATCAGGAGCCGGTTCAATCGGCAAAGGCGGCTGATTACGAATATTGGCCATTTCCTGATTGACTGCATCAATGCGTGAATCACATCCCAATAATAAAAAACTAAGCGTTAAAGCCGAAGTAATTTTAATGTTCTTCATTACTGCACCCCCTGAGTAGTGCTATTAGCTTCAGGCTGCGCTGCAGCACCTTCCGCATTACCGACATAACGATAAGTTTTGGCTTTCACCACATAATCAATGACTGGAATTTCAGATTTTTTCTCTTTGTTTTCAGTACCGGTAATGGTGAAATCATGCAGTGTGACAATACGCGACAAGCCGGCAATACTGCTGACAAAAGAACCAAAAGCGTGATAATCCCCAGTGGCTTCAATTGCAATCGGCTGTTCAATAAAGAACTCTTGTTTAATTTCAGGTTCCAGACGGATATTTTTAAACTTCAGGCCTGAATTCACACCGCTCAGGTTAATATCTTCAACCAGACCCGGAATCTCAGTTTCTTTCGGTAACTGTTCTAACTGCTGGTTAAAACGCGCTTCCATTTCCTGAAGCTGGATTTGATATTGTTGTAAGTTGCGTAATTTGGATTCTTTTTCACGGAATTCATTCAGCAGGTTTTGTTCCTGGGCACTGGCTTGTGAAATTGACTCAATCGTGCTTCTGATCATAACGAAGTAAATCACAGCAAAGGCCAGTGCGACAATAAAAATCCAGCAGGTAATTTTGACCGATAAAGGCCAGCTGCCATAGTTATTTGGATCTAATGTATTGAATTGCTGAAAAAACTTTTCAACAGTCATTTTATTTTTGGGTACAGCGACGACATCCTGGCTGAACTCATCGAATTCTTCATTACTCATGATGATGCCCCCGTAGTTGTAGTGACTGCTTGTTGTTCTTCATTCAGTACTGGCTGAGCGATCTGATCCAGATCTACCGTCACGGTAAAACTACCATAGGACTCTTCCACACGTGGAATAATTGAGCTCGGTGCCTTTTCTTTTGCTTCTTCAGCCACCAGGAAGGCATTCATAAAGGCATTCCGATACCAAGATGAAGCTTCCAAATTACGGAGCAGTTCTGCTACGGTATTAGGACTCTCAGCTCGACCTTCAATGGTAAATTTATCGCCGGTACGCTGAAATTTGGTGATGTACATATTGCTTGGGGTGACCCGCACAATTTCATCAATCAGATGTACTGCAATCGGACGTTGGGTTTGTAAACCTTGAATGAGTTTCATTCGTTCGACAATCGCATTACGCTGCTCTTGCAAACCTTCAAGCGCCTTTAACTGCACATCCAGATTCTGGTTGGTACTTTGAATCAGCTGATTGGCCTGCTCCTGATCCTGAAGCTTGTGATCATAATAAAACCAGGTTGAACCCGCTGCTGCTAAGCCTAAGAAGAGCGCCCCCACGCAGATTGCCACGAATTCATTATTTCTTTTAATTCTTAGCTCATCACGCCAAGGAAGTAAGTTAATTCTTGCCATTAATCAAAACTCCTTAATGCCAAACCGCATGCAACCATGAGTGATGACGCGTCATTTTCAATTTTTTTAATATCAATTTGAGGAGAAAAGCCCATTTGCAAAAATGGATTCGCGATCGTGACACGGTAACCGAGTTTTTGTTGTAATAATTTTGCCAGACCTGGAATATTGGCATTCCCGCCGGCCAGTAAAATATGGTCAATCTCATTAAACTGAGAAGATGAAAAGAAGAACTGCAATGAACGGGCTGCCTGTTGCACCACGGCATCCAGGAAGGGTTCTAGCACTTCAATATCATAATCATCCGGCAAAGCACGGGTTTTTTTAGCACGTCCAGCTTCCTCAAAGGACAATCCATAACGATTCTGAATTTCCTGAGTCAATTGCTTGCCGCCAAACACCTGCTCACGGGTATAAATAATCTTGTTGTTCTGCATCACCGACAAGGTCGTCATACTATGACCGATGTCTAAAATACCAACCGTATTGACCCCCATCGGTAAAGTATCAGAAAATACTTTAAAGGCATTTTCCAGCGCAAAACTTTCTACATCTGCAATCTTAGGCGTTAGACTGCTAATCTCTAAAACTTCAGAACGTGCTTCGACATTTTCAATTCGTGTCGCCACCAGCAATACATTGACCCGGTTCGGATTGGCAAGGCGGTCTGGCAGAACTTCAAAGTCCAGACTCGCTTCATCGAGTGGAAAAGGAATGTATTGTTCCGCATCTTCACGAATCTGAACTTCACGTTCATCATCCGACATGTCTGCATCCATCTCAATGATTTTGGTGATGACCATTGAAGTAGGAATTGCAAAAGCGGCCTGATTCGACTGGGTATTACCCAAATTAATTGCACGCCCAAGGGCATCAGCGACTGCTTCTGGGTTTAAAATGTTTTTTTCAACAACACTGTTTTCCGATAATGGGATCAAAGCATAGCTCTCTACCCAGTAACGGCCACTTTTTACAGAAAGTTCTAAAACCTTAACAGAAGTCGAACTAATATCGACTCCTATTAACCCCTTATTTGGTTTACGATATAACCTGCGCACAATACACTTCCTATTATTTTTTTGTCCCCAATTTAATCTAACTTACCAATTGGTCCAGTCTATAATTTTATATAGATACAATAACTCATCTAACAATATGGATATCGACAGGATATACTGACCGGTAATTAGTTCGCCATTAGCTCTTATTAAAACTTACTTGTTATGAAAAAGCTATCTTGTTCAGGCCTTGTTCATCCATTTTTTTTGATCATTATCATTATACTGATCTCAATTCCGATGGGTTTCTATGGCATGTATCTCTATATTGCCCCATCTTTGCCTGAAATGTCTACGCTTAAAAAGGCCCCTTTATTAAAGCCTTTACAAGTATTTAGTTCAGATAATGAATTAATTGCCGAATATGGAGGCAAGCTTTCTGTTCCCGTGAAATATGAACAAATTCCACCCGAGTTTATTCATGCTTTCCTCGCCGCTGAAGATTCCAGCTTTTTTGAGCATAGCGGAATCAGCTTTAAAAGCTTGGGACGCGCACTCAGTGAGACGGTGACCGGATCGGATGTACAGACCGGTGGTTCGACCATTACCATGCAAGTGGCAAAAAACTATTACCTTAGTCCTGAACGGACGCTGAAGCGCAAACTGACGGAAATTTTTCTGGCCCGTAAAATTGAGCAAAACTTAACTAAAGAAGAAATTCTGACCTTGTATGTCAATAAAATTTTCTTGGGAAAAAATGCTTACGGCATCGCAGCAGCAGCTAAAATTTACTATAACAAGAGTTTAGAAGAGCTTTCAATTGCACAAATGGCCATGATCTCTGGCCTGCCTAAAGCACCCTCTCGATACAATCCGGTCGCCAATCCCAAACGCGCCTTGGAGCGTCGCAACTGGATTTTGGGTCGTATGCTGCAATTGGGCTATTTAAATCAGAGCCAGTATCAGCAAGCTATTGCTGAACCGGTAAATTTAGATATGCCTGATCGGAGTACCCGTAATAAATTTCCTTATGTCGGTGAAATGGTGCGTTCTGAACTGGTACAAAACTTTGGTGAACAGGCGGTAGATTCTGGTTATAAAGTCTATACCACCATCCATAGCGAACGTCAGGCCTATGCGGAACAAGCCGTACAGGAAGGTTTAGAAGCCTATGACCGTCGACATGGCTGGCGTGGTGCTGAAGCACATGATCAACCCCTCGACAAGTTCCGTGCCTATGCCAATACCTATCCTGCGCAAGTAACAAAGGTAGGCACTTCCAGCTTTGAAGCACTCATGCAGGACGGAAGCAGCGTGACTGTTCCCTGGTCAGGTATGTCTTGGGCACGTCGCTTTCGCAACGTCAACAGTGTAGGTGGTGCACCGAGCAAAGCGTCCGAGATTGTCAAAGTCAAAGACATTATTCGTTTAAGACCCAATGAAAATAAAACCTCTTGGTCATTGGTGCAGATCCCCAATGTGCAAGGACAATTGATTGCCATCAACCCAAATAATGGTGCGATTGAAGCCATTGTCGGGGGATATAATTTTTATCAGTCAAAATTTAACCGTGCAACCCAAGGCTGGCGTCAACCCGGTTCTACCATTAAGCCTTTTGTTTATGCCTTGGCTTTAGAACGTGGTATGACTCCGCATACCATGGTGAATGATGCGCCTATTACTATTGGTAAATGGAGTCCGCGTAATTCGGATGGTCGTTATTTAGGGATGATTCCTTTACGTCGTGCTTTATATCTGTCACGTAACACGGTTTCAGTTCGCCTATTACAAACCGTCGGTATTGAGCGTACACGTCAGTTATTTATGGATTTTGGCTTGCAGGATAATCAGATTCCACGTAACTACACCATTGCTCTAGGTACACCTCAGGTTTTACCAATCCAGATGGCCACTGGTTATGCTACGTTCGCCAATGGCGGTTATCGGATTCAGCCACATTTTATTACGCGTATCGAAGACGCCTATGGCAAGACTATTTTTGAGGCTAAGCCTGAATATGCCTGCATCTCGTGTATTAATGCTCAGGAAGAAAGCCCTCAACCAACAGGCGCGCTCACTCCTGATGATGAAGCAATTGAAATCAATAACAAAACCTTAGCACAGAAACCAGAGACACCAAAAATCTCGGCTGAAGACAGTAATTACCGTCAGGCAGAACGTATTCTAAAATCTAGTTCTGCTTATGATATGGCCAATATCCTGCGTGATGTGATTCAGCATGGTACAGGACGTGCTGCTTTAAGAATTGGTCGTAGCGATATTGGAGGTAAAACCGGTACCACCAATGATGCCAAAGATGCCTGGTTTGCAGGTTTTAATGGCAAGCTGGTCACCGTTGCCTGGGTCGGTTTCGATCAGCCAAAAACTTTAGGTCGCCGTGAATACGGTGGCGTAGCAGCCTTACCAATCTGGACCGACTTTATGGGTAATGCCTTAAAAGGTACACCAGAAGCTTGGGTTCGCCTGGATCGTAATGCCAAGGCGCCAATTAACCGTAATAAAGTAGTACAAGGTGAGCAGGAACAGCATGATCCGTCGTCTCCACCTTTAGCGACGCCTCTGTATCGACCTGCTCCGGTTGTGATACCTAAACGACAAAGCAATGATTTTGAAGATTTGCCTGATCAGGAAATTCGCATACCGGATGATGAAAGAGTAGCGCCAAGAGACCAGCCACTACAGCCAAATCGGGTGGTGGATCCTTTGGAAAACTTGATTGAAGAAATTGAATAATCTGAACCAATAAAAAATCCCTCATTATTGAGGGATTTTTTATTTCTGGATTTTAAATTTATTTCTTCTGAAATACATAAATCTGGAATTGAGCCATTAAATCGAATTGATCCTGCTGCTCAAGTGCCAGACGGCGTTCAGGTTTAGCTTTATAAGCATAAGGGGTCATGGTAATCAGGTTTTTTAAATCTGCTTGAGCTAAAGTCATTGGCGCATCAATCACCTGTTCACTTACCAGATTAAATACATCCTGCAACTGCTCAACAAATTTATGTGGCTCGTGTGCTTTTACTTCCTCAAATAAGGCTTCACGCATCGCATATAAATGTTGTGGTGCAGGGGTTACCACCATCAAATAAGATTTTGGCTTTAATACCCGTAAGATTTCTTGTTTCGGAATTGGGCTAAATAAGCTGGTACACAGATCAATGGATTGATCCAATACCGGCAAGGTCGCCCCTGTTCCTACCACCCAGGTAATTTCTTTATTCAGTTTAGCTGCAACCTGAACTGCATTTTTGGCAATATCTACACCGACGCATTGCATCACTTCAGCCTGCAAGGCATTGGTGTAATAACCTTCGCCACAACCAATATCGAGCAGATTTTCAATCCGCAGCTCACGGATTTTCTTGACCACAGCCTGTTGCAGAGGTGCATAGTGACCTGCGCTCAGAAATGCACGGCGTGCCTGCACAGATTCAGGCGTATCACCCGGATTTTTACTATGTTTATGCTGCACTACATGCAGATTCACATAACCCTGCTTGGCTATATCATAGCTATGCTGATTGTCACAGCGCCATGTACGTTCATTTAAGCGTAACTGCTCACGACAAACAGGACACATCAGTAGGTTCATTTTTTAATTTCTCCAAAACAAAAAAGCCGGCATGCGCCGACTTTTTCAAATGCATTTCTTAGCGTAATTTTAAGGTCATTAGACCCAAAACTACCAGCATAATCGTAATAATCCAGAAACGGATCACCACCTGGGTTTCACGCCAGCCTTTCTTTTCATAATGATGATGTAGCGGCGCCATCAGGAATACACGTTTATTACGCATTCTTAATGAACCGATTTGCAAGAACACTGAAACCGCTTCCACCACAAAGACACCGGCCATAATCGCAAATACGATTTCCTGACGAACCATGACGGCAATCGTACCGAGCATCGCACCGAGAGATAAAGCACCGACATCACCCATAAATACTTGAGCCGGATGGGCATTGTACCAAAGGAAAGCCAGACCTGCCCCGATCATGGCAGCACAGACCACCACCAGTTCAGACGAATATTTCACATAAGGAATATGCAGATAATTGGCAAAGCGCACATCACCGGCCAGATAGGCAAATACGCCCAGACCCGTAGCAACCAGCACGATTGGCATAATCGCCAGACCATCCAGACCATCGGTCAGGTTCACGGCATTGGATGCGCCATTAATCACGAAGTAAGTGAAAATAATGAAGCCAATACCCAACGGGATCATCGACAATGGAATGCTTAAGTCTTTAAAGAATGGAATCAGCAGATCCAGCATATTCGCGGTATGCACCGGATTACTCTGTTGCTGCGCAATCACATACAAGGCAATACCAGCACCCAAAGAACCCACTGAAGTCCAGAAGAATTTTTTCTTCGCAGGCAAACCGGCATTGTCTTTATAACGGATTTTAATCCAGTCATCAGCCCAGCCAACGGCACCGAAAATCACCATCACACCCAGCACAATCCAGACATAAGGATTGGAAAGATCCGCCCAGAGTAAAGTTGAGATACCAATCGAAAGTAGGATCAGCACCCCGCCCATCGTCGGTGTACCCATTTTCTTGGCATGGTTTTCAGGAGCATATGAGCTGACTGCCTGACCATATTTCAGCGCCTGCAGCTTGCGAATCATCACAGGACCAAGCACAAGACCGATGGTCAATGCCGTCAAGACACTGAGCAAAGCACGTAAAGTTAAATAACGAACCACCTGAAACGTGCTGTCAAAGCCCGCCAAATGTTCAAAGAGCCATAACAGCATTTAGAGTTTCTCCATCAATGCAGCCATCAATGTTTCCATATGGGTAAAACGCGACCCTTTAAACAGGAATGACATCGGCTGAGGTTGATGTGTTTCAATCAAATCAATTAAAAATGGCAAGGCCTGCTCCTGATTCAGGAAAGCCTGCATTTTTTTACCATATTGTGTACTACGAGCACCTTCTTGTGCTGCCGGAGCGAATTCACCCACAGCCACCACAAAATTAATGCCTTTCACCGAGACCAGATCCCGACCGAGCTTGTAATGCTCAATTGCGGCAGATGAACCGAGTTCACCAATATCGCCGGTGACCATCACCCGGATGCCCTGCTGCTGCGCCAGAACTTCAGCCGCTGCACGCATCGAACCCGGATTGGCATTGTAGGTGTCGTCAATAAATAAATAGTCTTTGTGCGGAATAAAGTTTAAGCGACCTTTAGCACCGACTGCCTGTTCCAGGCCAGCCACGATATCATCAAGATTAATACCAATCGCCAAGGCAAATGCAGCAGCAGCTGTGGCATTTTCAACATTATGTTCGCCAGCAAATGGCAACTGAACTGTTTTCGAGCCTTGTAGCGTATTCAGGGTAAAGCTTGAAGATTGAGCTTCAAGCACCATATCGCTGGCATAGACTTCACCACCAGCACCAAAACTCAAACTTTTTTCAGTTTTTACTGCAGCACGAATCGTTTCAGCAAAATCATCGGCAGCAGGAATAATCGAAGTCTCAGCGATATGCGCATAAATCTCCGATTTTGCACGGCAAATTCCGTCACGGCCACCAAATTCACCTAAATGCGCAGTCCCGATATTAATGATCCCGGCCACATGCGGCTGCACCATTTTCGAGGTGTAATCAATTTCACCCTGATGACTTGCACCGAGTTCCATCACTGCATATTGATGTTCAGGACGCAGCTCCAGCAACATTACCGGCACGCCAAGGTCATTATTCAAATTACCACGCGTCACCAAGGTCGGCGCAAGACGAGACAAGATGCTACCCAGCATTTCCTTAGTCGTGGTCTTGCCACTACTGCCGGTCAATGCAATCACTTTGAGTTGAGGATTCTGCTGACGGCGATAAGCGCCCAACGATCCCAATGCCAGACGGGTATCTTCTACCACCAATTGGCAAATATCGGCATCCACCGGACGGCTGACAATGGCAATTTCACAACCTTGAGCCGCGACTTGCGCAATAAAGTCATGCGCGTCAAAACGCTCGCCTTTCAGCGCAAGAAAAGCATCACCTGATTCTGCATCACGTGAATCAGTCAAAATCCGCTTGACCTGGCCTGCAGGCTTTTTATCATTCAGCCAGTAGCCTTGGGTAGCCTGCTGTAATTGTTCTATGCTCCACGGCTCCAGCGCCGCAGTACTTGTTGTTGAGGTATGCATATCTGAATCCTAATGCGCTGAATAGGCTGAATCTGTGTTGCAATGCTGGGCATCAATCGCAGCTTGCACTTCGATCACGTCATCAAACCAGTGACGTATGCCATCAATTTCCTGATAATTTTCGTGACCTTTCCCTGCGATCACGACAATATCACCCGCCTGTGCGTGTTTAACCGCAAACTTGATCGCTTCACGACGGTCATGAATTTCATGATAGGTTTTGCCGGAAAAATCAATGCCATTTTTCATATCAGCAAAAATTTGTGCCGGATCTTCCGTCCGCGGGTTATCAGAAGTGAGTACTGCGATATCCGAACCCTCCAATGCTGCTTGAGTCATCAGTGGACGTTTACCACGATCACGGTCGCCGCCACAGCCGAAAACAGCCCAGAGATTTTGTGAAACATGACGTTTCAAGGTCACCAGAACCTGGATCAAAGCATCTGGGGTATGCGCATAATCCACCACAAACAGGCGCTCGCCATCACGCAGCACCTGCATCCGACCGGGCGCACCTTTAAGCTGTGGCACAGTTGCAATTAAACTTTCCAAGTCAAATCCGGCCTGTTCCGCCATGATCAGACTGGCGATCAGATTTTCAATATTGAAATGTCCCAGCAATGGACTGTTAACCACATATTCAGCAGAGGCAGTTTTCAGCTTAAAGGTCGCACCTGAAATGCTGTACTGAATATCCTGAACCTGATAATCAGCTTTTTGTGTAGTGGAATAAGTCAAAATTTTAGGCTGTGCCGGATTATTTTTCGCAGCATCCCGCATGATCTGTGCATGTTCGTCATCAATATTGATGACAGCCACTTTTAAAGATTCAAACCGGAATAAACGTGATTTTGCTTCTGCATAAGCTTGCAACGTACCGTGATAATCCAGATGGTCACGGCTTAAATTACTATAACCAGCAATCTCGATATCACAGCCATTCAAGCGACCTTGTTCCAGACCATGTGAACTGGCTTCAATCGAGGCAAATTCTGCACCGGCCTGCGCATAGCCATGCAAGGCATTTTGCAGTTGCAGGGCATCCAGGGTGGTATGTGAAGATGCTTCCAGATTTGGCAGAATGCCGTTACCTGTAGTGCCCATCACCGCACAGGCTTTACCTTGCAGCATGATGAATTCAGCCACCAAGCGAGAAATCGTAGTTTTACCATTGGTGCCAGTGACTGCAAGAATACGCGCAGCCGTAACGGGTTGGGTTGCTTGCAAATACTGCTTTTGCCATTGCCCCATTAGATGACGTACATCTGCTACCACCAAATTTGGAGATACATCCAGCTCAGTTTCTGAAATCACAGCCAATGCACCCTGCTCTAAAGCTTTCTGGGCGAATTGAGCAGTTTTTTCCGGTTGTGACAGACTGGTTAGGGCAATAAAAACCTGTCCCGGTTTGACTTTACGACTATCCAGCTCGAAGCCCTGAAAGGATGGCTTCATCCATTCAGCGACATCGTGAGGGGTGTAGAGATCTTGAAATGTAATAGACATTGATCACCTATTTACTGGACTTTGGGAGGTTCTAAAGGTTTGTCCAGAGGGACATTCAGCAGACGTAAGGATTCCTGCATCACGCGGGCAAAGACCGGTGCAGATACCGTACCGCCATAGTAAGTGCCTTGTGGATTTTCTACCACCACCACCATGGCGATCCGTGGATCACTGACGGGTGCTACGCCGGCAAATAAAGCCCGGTATTCACTGGTTGAATAACCTTTACGGTCGGCACGCAACTTATGTGCAGTACCGGTTTTACCTGCTACGCGATAACCAGGGATGGTGGCGCGAGTCGCCGTACCACCTGGCAAAGTTGCGGTTTCCATCATCAGCAGCACCTGATCGGCAATATTGGCATCGATCATCTGCTCACCCTGCGGCTGTTCTTCCAGCTTATACAGACTTAACGGCATTTTTACGCCCTTATTGGCAAGCATGGCATAGGCATCGGCCAGCTGAAGTACCGTCGCATTCAGACCATAACCATAGGACATGGTCGCCACTTCTGACACATTCCATTTGCTAGGAGGCAGAATCAGACCGGCACTTTCACCCGGGAATTTCACCGCTGACCGCTGACCAAAACCCAGACGTTTATAGAAGGTTGGTAAGGTTTCATAAGGCAGCGACAAGGCCAGTTTCGCCACACCAACGTTAGAAGATTTCTGCAGAATACCCCCGAGCGTTAACTGACCATAGTTATGTGTATCACGGATGGTATGATTACCGACCCGCATACTGCCCGGTGTGGTATTCACGACTGAATTCGCCGTATATTTGCCACTTTCCAGCGCCATCGCTACAGTAAGTGGCTTCATGGTTGAACCCGGCTCGAAAGAATCGACTGCACCGCGGTTACGCATGGCATCCTTATTAAGTAAGCTGTTTTTATCATTCGGGTTATATGATGGCCATGATGATAGCGCCAGAATTTCACCGGTTTTGACATCTACCGCAATTGCAGTCGCTGAACGGGCATTATTGGCGACACCGGCCGCCGTCAGCTCACGGTACATAATATATTGCAGACGCGAGTCGATACTCAGGGTGATGTTTTCGCCCGGTTCAACTTCTTTAATCACTTCAGGTTCTTTGACCCGGTTGCCTTTTTTATCGCGAATGATCTGCTGCTCGCCATCCTTTCCAGAAAGACGGCTATTCAGCTGCATTTCCAGACCTTCAATGCCGCTGCCTTCGCTATTGGTCAGGCCAATAATCTGAGAGTTCGGCTGTGGCTGCGGATAATATCGCTTATAGTTTTTCTCGGTATATACACCCTGAAAATTACGCTTCATGATCAGTTCGGCCTGTTGTGGCGGAACTTCTTTTTTCAGGATCAGATAACGTGAACGCGGACGTTCTTGCATTTTTTTACGCAGTTCTGCCCGGTCCATACCGACTGCATCCGCCAGTTCATCCAGATTCAGGTTTTTATCTGGCAATTGACGTTTCAGTTTGCGGCTATTCGGTTCTTTTTCCAGCGCCAGCATGGTCTCGTCATAGAGTTTTTTATTGTCAAAATAATCACGTGGATCAATCACAATTTTCATGATTGGGGTACTGATCGCCAATGGAATGCCATTACGATCATAAATTACGCCACGCATTGCCTTGATGGTATTGGTTCTTAAAATATTGGCATTGGCTTTATTTTGCAAAAAATCTTTATTAATAATCTGTACATAGAAAGCACGGCAAATCAGTGTCACAAAACACAGCAACACCACCGCCCACATGATGTAAAAACGATTGATATAAACATTTGAGGCATTTTTGTCGGTGACCGATTGTTTTTTACGTACCGGTTGCTTCTTTCTCTTGTCTACCATGTCGGAACGCTAACCTTATTTTTTCTCATCTGAAGTTTGTGGTAAGGAAATCACGACACTTTGTGAAACCGGAGGTGAATACATACGCAGCTGTGTCACTGCACGCGTACCGATCTGTGCCGTCGCGCCAAAAGTTTGCTGCTCAATCAGCAAACGCCCCCACTCTGCATTCAGGTCATCCCTTTCACGCAGATAGGTACTCAGCTTTCTGTTGTCCTGACGGTATTCAAATACCTGAAATACCACAAATACTGCACTGATGAAGACCATCAATATCAGCATGAGATAGATTGTAACTTTTTTCAGCCACAATTTTTCTGTTTTTTTATCAACCACTTCCGTTTTCATGATCTGCCTATTAAGCTAAACGTTCTGCTACCCGGAGCCATGCGCTACGTGAACGAGGATTGGCTTTGACCTCCTCATCACTGGCTTTAACACGAGAAACTTTCTTTAAACGTCGCGTATCTTTCTGTTGTTGTGGCATTCCCCAGCCTGAATCCTCTTCAAGCGTTGACTCTTTTTGAATAAATTGTTTAATCAAACGGTCTTCCAGTGAATGGAAGCTAATCACCGCCAAACGTGCTTCAGGTTTCAAGATTTCAACGGCCTGAGGCAAGAAGATTTCAATATCTTCTAATTCCTTATTAATAGCAATACGAATCGCCTGGAAAGTACGGGTCGCAGCATGCTTATTTTTTTCCCATTTCGGGTGCGCTACTTTTACAATCTCAGCCAGCTTTGCCGTGGTATCAATATATCCAGCAGCTTTAATCGCTTTGGCAATACGGCGACTATAACGCTCTTCACCATATTTAAAAATGATATTCGCCAGTGCTTCTTCTTCAATCTGGGTCAGCCATTCTGCTGCGGTCGGACCTTGCGAGTTATCCATGCGCATATCCAGCGGGCCATCTTTCATAAAACTGAAACCACGTTCAGCCTGATCCAGCTGCGGTGAAGAAACACCAAGATCCGCCATCACCCCATCGACGTGTTCAATGCCCAGTTCAGCCAATGCATCTTTCAGATCAGCAAAACTGGCATGAATAATTTTAAAACGTGAATCTTCTTGTTCGAGTTCAGCCGCTACAGCCAGTGCTTGTGGATCTTTATCAAAGGCATAGACGCGTGCATTTTCATCTAATTTAGACAGTAATAAACGCGTATGTCCACCACGGCCAAAGGTACCATCCACATAAGTTCCCGTATTGCGACCCGCCAACAAGGCATCAATCGTTTCGTGAAGTAATACAGAAATATGTGACATAAAAACTCAATCAATAGGGGGAAAAATTTAACTGCACATTATCACCCTGTTTAAGCAAAGCTCCAAACGACTTTTTGTAGATAAATATTACTTTCCATAGAGAAAACCGTTTTAGCATTTTTCTCATACAAAAAAGCCTCCGGTTTTGGAGGCTTTTTTCAATCAAGATGATTTCGCAGATCAATTAACGTTTGCTGTTATAAATCTGGTCGAAAATTGCACCATTCACAAAATGGGTTTTCTGTGCATTGGCCCAACCACCAAAGACTTCATCAATGGTAAAGGTTTTGATTTTCGGGAACTGTGCCGAATATTTCGCTAATACTTTTTCATTACGCGGACGATAGAAATGTTTAGCTGCCATTTCCTGACCCAATGGTGAATACAGGTAATTGATATAACCCGTTGCTAACCATTTATTGCCATTTTTCTCTACCGTACGATCCACAATCGCCACTGAGGGTTCAGTCAAAATCGTAATTGATGGATAGACGATATCAAACTTGTTTTTACCCAAGGTTTTTTGCGTCACTAAGGCTTCATTTTCCCAAGTCAACAATACATCGCCAATCCCACGCTCGGCAAAGGTGGTCATTGAAGCACGTGCAGCAGAATCCATCACTTTCACGTTCTTATAAAGTTTGCCGACAAAGTCCTGTGCTTTAGCTTTATTGCCACCTGGCTGTTTCTCGGCATAACCCCATGCAGACAGATACACCCAACGCGGCAAACCACCCGTTTTCGGGTTTGGCGTAATAATTTGCACGCCTGGTTTTGTTAGGTCATTCCAGTCCTTGATACCTTTCGGGTTGCCCTTGCGGACCATGAATACGATCGTCGAGGTATAAGGTGCCGAGTTGTGTGGGAATTCTTTTTGCCAACCTGGCTGAATCTGGCCAGATTTTACAATTTCTTCGATGTCATTGGCGAGTGCCAAAGTTACCACATCACCTTTCAAGCCATCGACCACAGAACGTGCCTGTTTGCCCGAACCGCCATGTGACTGCTTGAAATTCACATCCAGACCGGTGCGGTTTTTCCAGTAAGCGCCAAATGATTTGTTAAATTCATCATAGAACTCACGCGTGGCATCATAGGATACATTCAGAAACTGACGGTCTGCTGCTTGTGAAGCAGTCGCGGTCATGCCTAAACCAGTCGCCAATAAGGCAGCACTAAATAACGATTTTAATTGAGTTTTCATGGCAGCACGGAGTTTATCTTCATTAGATATAACTATATGAAATAAAATCATTTATCGCAATTCACCCTACAACATCACAACACGATAAAATGAAAGGTTTTTCTGACTTAATATTTTGTTTTTAAAAGGAAAATACAGTTTATTATTCTACTTATATCTAATATATAGAATTTTATGCATTAGATATAAAGAAAATGGATAACACTTTGGCCATTTTCTTTATTGTATTTAGACTACAGCTTACTTATCTTTTTTCATTGTAAATCTGGTCATAAATCGCCCCATTGATAAAATGCGTTTTTTGCGCTTTGGCCCAACCACCAAAAACTTTATCAATGGTAAAGGTCTGAATTTTCGGGAACTGAGCCGAATATTTGGCGGCGACTTTGGCATCCCCTGGACGGAAGAAATATTTCGCAGCAAGCTCCTGCCCTTTTGGTGAATATAAATAGTTCAAATAGCCTTTTGCCAGATGGGTATTGCCATTTTTATTCACGTTTTTATCGACAATCGCTACCGATGGCTCGGCCAGAATTGAAATCGATGGATAGACGATATCGTATTTGTCTTTACCCAGACCTTGGGTCGCCAGCAAGGCTTCATTTTCCCAGGATAAAAGCACATCACCAATGCCGCGCTCGGCAAACGTGGTCAGCGAACCACGGGCACCGGAATCGAGTACTTTGACATTTTGATAAAGTTTTTTCACCAGTTCTTTGGCTTTCGCATCATTACCGCCGGGCTGTTTCAGTGCATAACCCCAAGCAGACAGGTAGATCCAACGCGGCGCGCCACCGGTTTTCGGGTTTGGGGTAATAATATCCACACCCGCTTTGGTCAGATCATTCCAGTCTTTGATTTGCTTTGGATTCCCTTTACGCACCAAGAATACAATCGTAGACGTATAAGGTGCCGAATTACTCGGAAACTCTTTTTGCCAACTTTTCTCGATTAAACCTGCATTAACGATTTCTTCGATATCATTGGCTAAGGCCAAGGTCACGACATCGGCCTGCAAACCATCGACCACTGAACGCGCCTGCTTGCCTGAACCACCATGCGACTGTTTAAAATTAACCGTTTGTCCGGTTTTCTGCTTCCAGAACTTGCCAAATTCTTCATTATATTCCTGATAAAATTCACGGGTCGGGTCATAAGAGACATTCAGGAAATCTTTAGCGACGGAATTCTGTACTGCTGTTCCCACTAAAATTGTCAAGATTGTAGATGCTATTATTTTTTTCATCTTATGTAACTCATTGTTTATATGACCCGCACTATACAAATCAAAATAAACATAACAATCATATATTTATAACAATATCTACAATCTATTTCTGATTTTGAGATATCTACTAACAATTAAATTCGGATACATATTCTGTTAGAAAAGTAATCTTCTGCTACAATATAAGACAGTTCTTCACGTTCTCTTCACAGTTGTCTGTTAAAAATAGGCCACCAAAACAGGAAATTACGATTTTTGGTAATTTTCCACAGAGTTATATTATTTCTTTTGTAAAAAATGTGACTTGGTTCTACTTCTTTATGATCAACTGTGATTAAATTGTAGACAGACTATTAAAAAAACATTTTTAACAAAATAAAACCAACCAGAAGTAAGGAGGAAGTTTGGATATGAAATTTACATTATTCACAGCCAGCATCCTAAGCCTGATTATGTTGTTCTCGATTCAACTCGGTCATGCCGTCATTGTGAAGACAGATTTGCCGAAGCCTACAGTAAGCACTGTTGAAAGCAAGACTTCGCCGATTGAAAAAGCGATTCAGCAACAAAAAACTGAAAAAACACTTCAAACAGAAGATAATCTAAAAGTCTTAACTGCATTTAAAGCCGCACCTTCGCAAAATTTCTTTGCAGAACAGAATTACCGCTTCACCCGCTTTGTCCAAAGTATTTTTTCGAGCGCTCATTCTTAATCAGCATCAACAGCGCTGAATATTCCCGGATTTAAAAGCCATATCACTCAATGTTGAATAAAGCATTAAGTGATGTGGCTTTTTCGCTATAATAGCTGCAATTTTATATCTAAGATTAGATCCGGCTATGACTGTTCGTACTCGTATTGCACCTTCTCCTACTGGTTTTCCGCATGTAGGTACTGCCTATATCGCCTTGTTTAACTTATGTTTTGCTAAACAGCATGGTGGTGAATTCATTCTTCGTATTGAGGATACTGACCAACTGCGCTCAACGCCTGAATCTGAAAAAATGATCCTGGATTCATTGCGTTGGCTGGGTCTAAACTGGTCTGAAGGTCCTGATGTCGGTGGCCCGCATGCGCCGTACCGCCAGTCAGAACGTATGGATATCTATAAAAATTATGCCTTGGAACTGGTAGAGAAAGGTCATGCCTTCTACTGTTTCGCAACTGCTGAAGAACTGGATCAAATGCGTGCAGAACAGCAGGCACGTGGTGAGTCGCCACGTTATGACGGTCGCGGTCTGAATCTTTCTCAAGAAGAAGTGGAGCGTCGTTTGGCTGCTGGTGAAGCACATGTGATTCGCATGAAAGTACCAACTGAAGGCGTATGTAAATTCAATGATATGCTACGTGGTGAAGTCGAGATTCCATGGGCACAAGTAGACATGCAAATTCTACTAAAAACTGATGGCCTCCCAACCTACCATTTAGCAAACGTGGTGGATGACCATTTGATGCAAATCACCCACGTAATCCGTGGTGAAGAATGGATTCCCTCTGCGCCGAAACATCAGTTACTGTATCAATATTTCGGTTGGGAAATGCCGGTACTGTGCCACATGCCACTGCTGCGGAACCCGGATAAATCTAAGCTGTCTAAACGTAAAAACCCGACCTCAATTAACTATTACAGAGACATCGGTGTACTACCTGAAGCCTTGTTGAATTATTTGGGTCGCATGGGCTGGTCAATGCCAGATGAAAGTGAAAAATTCACTTTGGCTGAAATGATTGAACATTTTGATATCAAACGTGTATCACTCGGTGGTCCGATCTTTGATGTCGAGAAATTAAACTGGTTAAATGGTCAATGGATCAAAGCACTCAGCCCGGCTGAACTTCTAGACACCTTATTGACCTGGAAAGCGGATCGTGCCAAGTTAGAAGAAATTGCAGCTGCGATTCAACCACGTATCAACCTGCTGTCTGAAGCAGTGAACTGGTCTGCACATTATTTCAACCACTTCCCGACCCTGTCTAAAGAACAGTTTGAAAGCAAGAAACTGTCGGATGAACAGGTACGTCAAAGTCTTCAATTCGCAATTTGGCGTCTGGAAAGTCTGTTCACCTGGAATAACGACACGGTGAGTCAGACCTTGATGGATCTGGCGACACAGATGGAAATCAAGTTACGTGATTTCATGCCTGCGTTCTTTATTGCCATTGCCGGTTCGACTGCGTCTACACCAGTGATGCAAACGATGGTGACCATTGGTCCTGATTTAACCTTTGCACGTTTACGTCATGCGCTAGAAATTGTCGGTGGTCCAAGCAAAAAAGAGCTGAAAGTCTGGGAAAAACTCAATGAAAGCTTAAAGTTGCCGAAAAATGAAGCAGTTGATCAAGCTTAATTAATTTTTGTGTTGACGTGTGAGCGCGATATCCCTAATATAGCGCTCACACAGACTGGGGTCATAGCTCAGTTGGTAGAGCGCTACAATGGCATTGTAGAGGTCAGGAGTTCGATCCTCCTTGACTCCACCAAATCAAGTCTTGCTTTAGCTGTGTTATTTGCCTCAATTGTCCCTATCGTCTAGAGGCCTAGGACATCGCCCTTTCACGGCGGTAACCGGGGTTCGAATCCCCGTAGGGACGCCATATTCAAGATGACTATAATATATTGTTGTCATCTTATAAAAAACCCAAGCATTGCGACTTGGGTTTTTTATTGCCTGTATATTTTATGTTGGGCAATATTTCGGTTTCTTCGCATCTTCCGATAAAATAATCAGTAATTTAGAATTTTGGAGTTGTAATGCAATATCGTTGCCCTAAGTGTCAAAGCCCGAAAATCATGCCAGTGGCCCAGCCAGGTCAAGCAGCTCCACGTCCAGTGGTTCCTAAAAGCTTAATGTTTCTGGTCCCTGCCCTGTTCCTGTTGTTATTGCTGGTGATTATTAGTATCGCGATGTGGATTTTTGGCGATGGTGCAGGTACCACTTTACAGACTGCGACTGTGATCGTCTTTATTCTTTCTTTGATCGCAGGCTTTATGTTCTATAAGGACTTACCTGATTTTAAAATTTCAATGCAGGCATTCATGCAAACCCAAAAGAAATGGAAATGCCGTGAATGTAATCATGAGTGGGAAATCTAATTTACCCTCCACCATATAATAAACATAAAAAAACCAGCCCTGAGGCTGGTTTTTTTATTTACAAAAGTCGGAGATGATTAAACACCGATTTTACGATATTTTTGACGCTTCGCGACAAGGTCATCACCATCTCGTTTACGACGGTATTCTTCGAATTCAGCATAGTTACCTGTGAAGAATTCAGGTGTTTCACCTTCGAATGACAAGATGTGCGTCGCAATACGGTCCAGGAACCAACGGTCATGCGAGATCACCATCACAGTACCTGGGAATACCAGAATGGCATCCTCAAGTGCACGCAAGGTTTCGATATCCAAGTCGTTCGATGGTTCATCGAGTAGGATAACGTTAGCACCCATTTGCAGGATTTTCGCAAGTTGTAAACGGTTACGCTCACCACCTGACAATTGACCTACACGCTTTTGCTGATCCTGACCTTTAAAGTTAAAGCGACCGATATACGCACGTGATGCAATTTCGTATTCGCCAATCTTCAAGATATCCAGACCACCAGACACTTCTTCCCAAACGGTTTTGTTGTTATCTAAGGTGTCACGGATCTGACCGACATAAGCCACTTTAACCGATTCACCCAGTGTTACCGTACCGGTATCTGGTTGCTGTTCACCAGTCATCATACGGAATAGCGTGGTTTTACCTGCACCGTTTTCACCCACGATACCCACAATTGCAGCAGGTGGTACTGTGAAAGTTAAATCTTTGTACAGTAAGCGATCACCAAACGATTTGCTGATGCCTTCAACTTCTACAACCTTGTTGCCCAGACGTGGACCAGGTGGAATGTAGATTTCAGAGGTTTCATTACGCTGTTGGAATTCGCGTGAGTTAAGCTCTTCAAAACGCTCCATACGCGCTTTGTTTTTCTTTTGCTGACCTTTAGCGTTTGAACGAACCCATTCAAGTTCTTTTTTCAACGCCTTAGCAAAAGATTCTTCTTGCTTGTTTTCTTGCTCTAAACGGGCATTTTTCTGCTCAAGCCAAGAAGAATAGTTACCTTGATACGGAATACCCATACCACGGTCAAGCTCCAGAATCCATTCTGCAACATTATCCAGGAAGTAACGGTCATGCGTAATCGCGACGATGGTACCCGGGAAGTCTTTCAAGAAACGTTCCAACCAAGATACAGAAGAAGCATCTAAATGGTTCGTCGGTTCATCGAGAAGTAACATGTCGGGTTTAGACAGAAGCAAACGGCACAGTGCCACACGGCGGCGCTCACCACCTGAAAGCTTAGATACATCTGCATCCCAAGCAGGCAGGTTCAATGCTGCAGCCGCTTGATCCATCTGGTTGGCAAGGTTATGCGCATCCCAGGTCTGGATAATCGCTTCAAGCTTCTCTTGTTCTTTCGCAAGTGCATCGAAATCAGCATCTTCTGCTGCATATTCAGCAAAGACTTCATCTAGACGTGCCAAGGCATCAAGAGGTTCACGTAAACCATCTTCGACGTTACCACGAACGTCCTTTGTTTCATCTAAAGGTGGTTCTTGCTCAAGATAACCGATTTTTGTACCCGGTTGCGCACGTGCCTCACCAGAGAAATCTTTATCTACGCCCGCCATAATACGAAGCAAGGTAGATTTACCTGCACCGTTTAAACCAAGCACACCAATTTTAGCGCCTGGGAAAAATGATAAGGAGATGTCTTTCAGGATTTCGCGCTTAGGCGGAACCATCTTCGACACTCGGTTCATCGTGTAAATATATTGGGCCACGTAGGACTCCTCAACTGAAAAACCAAATGGGGTTAAAACAACCACCCCAGCTCAAAAATGAGCGAAAAAATAATCGGCTATTATACGCAGAAAGCTGCGAAAACATAAGCCATTGCCATGAACTTCAATGCATTGTTACAAGTTTCTTGCTGATGTTTTTTTAAACAATTGTTTTCAGTAGAATAAATGACTCAAATCCAAGTCGATATATGAATATTTCATATATTTATTTCAATAAAATTGCACTTTTACTTATATGTGAAAATGCTACACTCAAGCCATAAACTTAAACAAGAAGATCAAACAGAATGACTTATAAAGCAGAAACCCTTGCGATTCATGCAGGTTATACCCCAGAAGCAACCACCAAAGCTGTGGCAGTGCCGATTTACCAAACCACGTCTTATGCCTTTGACAATACTCAACATGGGGCCGATCTCTTTGATTTAAAGGTTCAGGGCAATATCTATACCCGAATTATGAACCCGACCACTGCGGTTCTGGAACAACGTGTTGCAGCACTCGAAGGCGGGATCGGAGCACTGGCTTTGGCCTCTGGCATGGCTGCGATTACCTATGCCATTCAGACCATTTCTGAAGCTGGTGACAACATTGCTTCTGTGTCAACACTATATGGCGGTACCTATAACCTCTTTGCACATACCCTACCAAAACAGGGCATTGAAGTCCGTTTCTTTGATTATGAAAAGCCGGAAAGTCTGCGTGACTTGATTGATGAAAAAACCAAACTGGTTTTTGTTGAATCGATTGGTAATCCACTGGGTAATATTATTGATCTGGAAGCCATTGCTAAAATTGCACATGAATATGGCGTACCGGTGATTGTCGACAATACCGTTGCCACCCCAGTACTACAAAAATCTTTCGACTTTGGTGCAGATATTGTGGTGCATTCCCTGACCAAATATATCGGCGGTCATGGCAATTCAATTGGTGGCATCATTGTGGATAGCGGTAAATTCCCGTGGGGTAAATACCCTGAACGTTTCCCTGCCCTGAATACGCCTGATCCAAGCTACCACGGCGTGAACTATGTCGAAGTTTTAGGAGAGGCGGCTTATATCGCCCGTGCCCGTGTAGTGCCACTGCGCAATACCGGCGCTGCGATCAGTCCACAGAATGTATTCCTGATTCTGCAAGGTCTGGAAACCTTAAGCCTACGGATGGAACGTCATACTGAAAACGCACTGAAAGTCGCTGAATATCTGCAAAAACATCCTAAAGTGAAATGGGTTAATTACGCCGGCCTGAAAGATCACCCACAGCATGCCTTGGCACAGAAATATGTGAAAGGTAAACCGTCTGCCATTCTGACCTTTGGGGTAGAACATGGTCTCGAAGGCGGCACATGTTTTATTGATGCCCTGCAATTGTTCACGCGTCTGGTCAATATCGGCGACGCTAAAAGTCTGGCCTGCCATCCGGCGACCACTACACATCGTCAGCTGAATGCCGAGGAGTTAAAATCGGCAGGTGTCAGTGAGGATATGGTACGTTTATCCATTGGAATTGAACATATTGATGACCTGATTGCCGATCTGGAACAAGCGCTGGCGACCGTTTAAAAACGGTGCCCGAGCCGATTCGAAACCTCATCATTTTGGTGAGGTTTTTTTATTTATTTTCTAAAACAGCCACTTGCTTTGCTTTTTATTTTCATGTTAAAAGTTAAATGAAAGAGTGAACACAAATAGAGCAATTACTCTAATTTTTATTTTAATTTCAATAGTTTAATTTATAGATTTTCCTGAAGAATTGGTTATCATATCTGGACTCACCTTCGCTCTCATCTTCTGTTAGAGCGCCATAGACCTTTAATAAAAATAATTTGAACGCTGACTTCAAATTAGGGATAACAAACGTGAAAACTAGACTACACAAACAACTGGAAAAACGTGTTGCAGGTAAAACCGTCCTGATTACCGGTGCATCCAGCGGTATTGGTTTAACGACAGCACATCAACTGGCGGATGCAGGTGCCCATGTTTTACTGGTAGCCCGTACTCAGGAAACCCTAGAACAAGTAAAATCAGAAATTGAAGCCAAAGGCGGCAAAGCCTCAATCTTTCCATGTGATTTAAACAATATGGAAGCGATTGATGAAGTTTCCAAACAGATTATTGCCTCAGTCGATCATATTGATATTCTGATTAATAATGCGGGCCGTTCGATTCGCCGTGCCGTACATGAATCGGTAGATCGTTTTCATGATTTTGAACGGACCATGCAGCTGAACTATTTCGGCGCGGTGCGTCTGGTAATGAATATCCTGCCGCAAATGATGATTCGTCGTGCAGGTCACATTATTAACATTAGTTCGATTGGCGTACTGGCGAATGCTACCCGTTTTTCGGCCTATGTCGCATCAAAAGCTGCGCTGGACGCCTTTAGCCGCTGCCTGTCTGCAGAAGTGCATTCGCATAAAATCGCAATCACGTCGATCTATATGCCTTTGGTGCGCACCCCGATGATTGCGCCGACCAAAATCTATAAATATGTACCGACGCTTTCTCCGGAACAGGCGGCTGACCTGATTGCCTATGCGATTGTGAAACGTCCGAAGAAAGTGGCGACCGGTTTGGGCCGTCTGGCTTCCATTACCTATTCAATTGCACCGGATATCAACAATGTCTTGATGTCGATTGGCTATAACCTGTTCCCAAGTTCAACTGCATCTGTGGGTCAACCGCAAAAACTGAACTTAGTGCAAAAAGCATATGCGCGTTTGTTCCCGGGCGAACACTGGTAATTTTTTATACGGTTTTCATACGAATAATTTAATGGAAATGCGAGCCGCCGACCGGGCGGCTTTTCTATGTCTCAGTTTTGCAAGATATGGAATAAAGTGAACTGATTTAAAAAACCACGACACAGCCTGTCCTGATCGATACAGATTTTTGCCGCAAATGCTGCGAGATCACGTACACTATCAGCGGATATTTCCTATCCGTATTTTTATATTTTGATTGAAATGATGGAAACCCTTATGAACAACGCGCAATGGCTCGATGAAGTAAAATTTAACGAACAAGGATTAGTCCCTGCCATTGCCCAGCATCATCAAACTGGACGCGTGTTGATGGTGGCCTGGATGAACCGTGAAGCCTTGGCTTTAACTGCCGAAAAAAATCAGGCGGTGTATTTCTCCCGTTCACGCAATAAGTTATGGCATAAGGGCGAAGAATCAGGACATTTTCAGACCGTACATGAAATCCGTCTGGACTGTGATGCCGACGTGATTGTGCTGCAAATTGAGCAGCATGGCGGCATTGCCTGCCATACTGGCCGTGAATCATGCTTCTATCGCAAGCTCACGCCAAATGGCTGGGAAATTGTCGATGCACAGTTGAAAGACCCGTCTGCGATTTATGGCGAAAAATCCACGAATCCGCATACGCTGGCGATGGAAGCGTCAACCGCCCAATCTGAACAGGTCGAAGTTTTGTCTTATCTGGGCCAGATGATGGCAGAACGCAAACAGGCCGATCCGGACTCCTCTTATGTAGCCAAGCTGTACCATAAAGGTTTAAACAAGATTCTAGAAAAAGTCGGTGAAGAAAGTTTTGAAACTGTGCTGGCAGCCAAAGACTTTGACCAGAATGCTTCGGCAGATCATAAAAATGACCTGATCTATGAAGTGGCAGATCTTTGGTTCCATACTATCGTCATGCTCGGCTATTTCGACTTGGATGTGCAATTGGTATTAAATGAACTGGCTCGTCGCCAAGGCTTATCCGGCCTGGTTGAAAAAGCCAATCGTCAGCATTAAGCCTTGAATTCATCTGTGTCTGATTTAAAAAAACCGACCGCGACCTATGAGCAGGCGACTGCCATTGATAATGCACGTCTGGGCAAATCCTTTAAAGTGATTGCCTATGCCGGCACAGGTAAAACAACTACCTTGCAAATGATTAGTGATGCCATGCCGCAAAGACTTGGCATGTATCTGGCTTTTAACAAGGCCATTGCCAGTGAAGCGCAAGCCAAATTTCACCGGGGTGTCGATTGCCGTACTTTTCACTCGCTGGCGTTTCGTAGTGTTCCACGTGGAGTCACCGACAAACTGCGTCTGCCACGCTTGAGTCCAAGTTTTATTGCCAAAGAATACCGGCTTGAACCGATGACCATGCGCCGCATGATGGGTGGGCGTTATGAAAAATATGTCTTGATGCCATCACGACTGGCAAGTTTGGTCGCCAATGCGGTCGGCTATTTCTGCTCGACCAGTTCGCAGTATCCTGCCCCACGGCATATTCAGGCGCCGAGCTGGTTGCATCCGGATGATATCGAGACTTTACAGAAGAAACTTTATCCGGCAGTCGAACGACGCTGGCTAGAGTCAATTGATCCAAATCATCAGGCCGGCATCGGTCATGACATTTACCTGAAGCTCTGGGCACTGTCTGAACCGGATATCCCGGCCGATTATGTGCTATTCGATGAGGCACAGGATGCCGATCCCTTAATGCTGGGGATTTTGCTGAAACAGCGCAGCACCCAGGTGATTTATGTCGGAGACGCGCATCAGCAGATTTATGCCTGGCGTGGTGCAGTCAATGCCATGCAGCAACTGCCTTTACCTGAATCGCGCCTGACCACCTCATTTCGTTTTGGTCCTGAAATTGCCCTAAATGCCAATGCCATTTTAGGTGCCCTCAATGAGACCGTGCCTTTGCTTGGCAATCCATTGTTAGATTCTAAAGTCGTAAATAAACCGCACACCAAAATGCGTGATGCAATTTTATGCCGAACCAATGCCCGCGCCATGGAACTGTTATTAGCAGGTTTAGTTCGTGGCGATAAAGTCAGCCTGCAAGCCGATCACGTCAAACTGAATCGTTTTGTCGATGCGGCTGCCATGCTGAAACAGGGTAAACGGGTCGTTGATGTACCGGAACTGGCCTGGTTTAACTCCTGGCATGATGTCCATGAATACTGTGAAACCAATGAAGGCAGTGACATCAAGCCACTGGTCAAACTGGTGGACGAGCATGGCACCGATCCGCTGAAAAAAGCCCTAGCTAAAATCACCCCGATTGCCCAAGCTGACTATATTATTTCCACGGCGCACAAGGCCAAAGGTCTGGAATGGGATCGGGTTCATATTGAAGATGACTATCAGTTTAAGCTGAATGAAAAAGACCATAAAATTAGTGATGAAGAATTAAGATTACTTTACGTGGCCTGTACACGTGCTAAAGTGAGTTTAAATATTCATCACATTTATGACCTGATTCAGCAACTGAAGATCAAAATGCCGCAGTCGCTTCGGCAGGCAGTCGGTTAAAGTGCATGGCATGGATGTAAACATCATAGGACAGGTGATCTATGCACATCCAAGCGCTTCAACTGAAACATACCCTGCATTTTTCCGACATTCAGCTCCAGTTTAATTATCCGCAATGCACGATCACCTTGATTCTGGGCAATCAGGGAACTGGCAAAACTACGCTTTTACGTTTTAGCTATCAGGCACTGACCTGGTTTGCAGCCCGTTATCGTGATAGCCGTGCTGCGGGTCTGGTGATGCAAGATCAGGACATCATGCAAAACCGGCTGCAATCCAAAATTGATATCCGGATTGGTTTTCCTGAAGAGATGGGCAGCTTGCCAGAATCCAGTCAGTCCGAGCCTGCGAACCTACAAAGCTGTTCATGGCAAATCTACAAGACCCTAAACAGTCAGGGTCTGGGTTTTAGCAAAGCAGAAACCTCACAGCTTGAGAGCGTGCTCAGCCTGTATCACAAAGCCCGCTTGCACGATCCCCTGCTCGGCTTGCCCCTGATTGCCTATTATCCTGCTGAACGTTTTACCAATGAAGTCAATCTGCTCAACAAAAATAACCCGGCCATTCTCCAGTCCGCACATGCTTATGAAATCGCTGCGATTCCTTTCACCACCTTTGCCCGTTTTTTTGAATGGTTTCGTGAAATCAGTGATATTGAAAATGCGCAAAGTGCCAAGATTATGGATCAGATTTTGGCGCGTGCCTTGCAGCAGCCTGAAAACATTCGGGGAGATGAACTGGCCCGGCAAATCGAGAAAGCCCAAGCACATCTGCATGCACCAAATCTCACCGCTTTAAAACAGGCCCTGTCGCTGATCTTGCCAGAAGTCAGCCAGATTTATTTAAAATACCAGCCCAAGCTGCAACTGATGGTGACCTATCAGCAACAAACTTTTAGTTTTCAGCAACTGCCTAACAGTATCCGTAACTGGATTGCGCTGGTGGGTGATATTGTTCGACGTCTTTGTCTATTGAATCCCAATAGTTTATTTCCCTGTCAGGAAGGTACAGGTGTTTTACTGATTGATGCGATTGATCATCAACTGGATCAGGAGATGGCAGCAGTGATCCTGTCACGCCTGCATCAGGCTTTTCCTAACTTGCAGATTATTGCGACCGGCAACCGGCCTGAATTACTGGAACAGGCGCAAGGCTTTCAATGTCTGAAACTGGAAAATAAACAGCTGCACCCCATTCATCTTGAAAGTATGAAAACCCAGTTTGATCAGATCTACGCAGAGCTGGAATTGCAGCGAAATAAAGATATCTCGTCCGAAGATACTTTATTGGAAACGGTCACTGAACCCGTCACACCGCTTGTTGTATTGCAAATGATTCAGCAACAGTTAAATCCGGAACAGCAGCAGGAACTGCTAGCCCTACTTACTCAGGAACATCATCCGACGCTACCTCAGTCGCTCTAAACAGATTCAAAAAATAAGCGAGACTGTTTGAGTCAATAAGGGAGCCTTTTTCAGCATTCTCTTTTTGTCATGGTTGAACTGTTTTGAGTCAAATTTACAATCAATGCCTGCAATTTAATCTTAATTTTCGGTCACTTCTGGATGATCTGTTTAAGCATGCAGCGCCTGTTAAAACCGAGCCGGCGTATAATTTATAAGTTCGACATAAAAACGTTGATGTTGTTGTTATCCTGTAATATGATCGGTTTTATTTGCGAATTTCATTGTAAAATCGGAATTTGCTATCGTTTATAAGTTGCGCAATACAACTGTTTTATATTCTTTTTGAATATTCTTTTGGCTTTCAAGATTGAGAAGTTTGGGTTGCTCCTTGTAATCCTGTAGTCCTTGAAAGATAAAGATTCACCTTAGGTTGGTCAAAACCTAAATCATGACAATGGATACGAGTGTGCTGCCGATTATTATATTGTTACCGTTAGTATTAGGCACAACCCTTGTCTCGTGGCTGAAGCAATTTTCGCGCGGGGTAACGGCTTTAGGGGCAATTGGTGTCAGCCTCAGCAGTTTCTTATTATTATTGAGTCAGGCGCCTGCCATCTTTGATGGTGCAGTGATGACCCAGACCTGGTCCTGGCTGCCCCAGCTCGGCATTGATTTCAGTTTTCGCCTGGATTCTCTGGGACTGCTGTTTGCCTTGCTGATCAGCGGAATTGGCACCCTGATTTATATTTATGCCTATTATTACCTTAATCCAAAAAACTCACTGAGCAAACTGTATCTTCTGCTGATGCTGTTTATGGCGGCGATGCTCGGAATTTCATTGTCAAATAACCTGATTATCTTATTAGTTTTCTGGGAACTGACCAGTATTTCCTCCTTCTTGCTGGTGGGTTACTGGAGCAATTACGAAGCGGCGCAACGCGGCTCACGTATGGCCTTGACCATTACCGGAATGGGTGGTCTGGCGATGCTGGGCGGTTTTGTCCTGCTTGGTCAAATTACCGGCACTTATCAGCTTGACCAAATCCTGACGATGACTGAGCAGATTCAGTCCCATCATTTATTTGTTCCAACCTTGTTGCTGATTTTACTTGGTGCCTTTACCAAAAGTGCGCAGTTCCCGTTCCACTTCTGGTTGCCGAATGCCATGGCTGCACCGACACCGGTCTCTGCCTATTTGCACTCGGCCACCATGGTCAAAGCCGGTTTATTCCTGGTCGCACGTTTGCTCCCGATCTTTGCCGGTGCTGCACTGTTTCATAATATTGTGACCTTTGTCGGTCTGTTTACCCTGTGCATGGCCGCCTTCTTTGCCATTTTTAAGGAAGACCTGAAAGGCTTGCTCGCCTATTCAACTATCAGCCATTTAGGTCTGATCATGTGTCTGCTCGGGATTGGTTCACCATTGGCTGTTGCAGCAGCGATTTTCCATATTATTAACCATGCCACCTTTAAAGCAGCACTGTTTATGATTGCCGGAATCATCGATCATGAATCCGGGACTCGTGACTTACGTAAACTGTCTGGCCTATGGCAATTACTGCCATTTACCGCAACACTGACCATGATCACGGCAGCATCCATGGCGGGTGTACCGTTGACCAATGGTTTCCTGTCCAAAGAAATGTTCTTTACCGAACTGGTCGCCAGCTTGAGTGGTCCACTTATGGTCGGCTCCGCTATTTTCGCAACATTGGCCGGGATTTTTGCGGTGGCTTATTCCATTCGACTGGTGCATGGGGTCTTTTTCGATGGTCCGCTAGGCAAGCAGGTCCCGAATAAAGATGCACATGAACCTGCCTTTGGTATGCGCGCACCGGCCACTTTGTTAGCAATTTTATGTATTTTAGTCGGTCTATTACCCGCTCTTCTAGTGGAAAAAATTGTCAACAGTGCCACTCAGGCGACGACCCAAAATTTTGCTTTTGAAGGTACTCATCTAGCGCTTTGGCATGGTTTCAACCTGCCATTACTGATGAGTGTGATTGCTCTGCTCGGCGGAATAATCTTTTACTTTTCTCTTGCCAAAGGTGGCGCCTTACGCGAAATCGACCTGGATCCAAAACTGGGCCGCTTACAGGGCAGGATACTGTTCGATCTATTTTTGAAAAATCTGCTGCTGAATTCACGCCGTTTCCGCCGTGCCACTGAAAATGGCAAATTACAAAGCTATTTATTGTGGATTGTAATTTTTACCGTCGGGCTGGTGGGATTCCCATTACTCAGCAATGCGGTCGGTACGGGTACGCGCGAGCTGACCCACGCCCCTGCCCTGGCAATTATCTTGTGGTTACTGCTGTTCTCTGCCTGCTGGATGCTGCTGTGGTTCCATCATGAGCGCATTAAAGCGGTACTGATTAGCGGTGCAGTCGGCCTGGTCGTCACCATGGTCTTTATCGGCTTCTCGGCGCCCGATCTGGCATTGACCCAGATTACGGTCGATGTAGTCACCACCGTATTGCTACTGATGAGTTTATCTTTACTGCCACAATTAACTCCGTATGAATCAAGCCCGACCCGTCGCTGGCGTGATGCCATTATTGCCTTGGGCGGCGGTCTCGGGATTGCTGCAATTGCATGGCTGATCATGACCCGTGATCACAATTCCATTTCATGGTTCTTCCTGCAACAGTCGATTCCACTGGGCGGCGGAACCAATGTAGTGAATGTGATTCTGGTCGATTTCCGTGGTTTCGATACCTTCGGCGAAATTACTGTACTCGGCATTGCGGCGATTGGTGTTCTGAGCCTGATGGATGGCATGCGTGCGCATGGTACCACCATGACCCAAGGTCTGACCTATCGTTTCAATCCTTCCCCATTGATGTTGCGTATTACCGCATCCTGGATTTTACCCGTTGCACTGGTGGTCAGCCTGTATATCTTTATGCGTGGCCATAACCTGCCGGGCGGCGGATTCATTGCCGGACTGGTGACTTCATTGGCGCTGATTATTCAATATATCGCCGTGGGACAGGACAAAACCGAACAGTTGCTTGGTGCCAAATCCGGTCGTCTGTATGAAATCTGGATTGGAGTCGGTTTAACCATTGCCGGTTTGACCGGCGTTGCGGCCTGGTTCTGGTCACGCCCATTCCTGACCAGCGCGCATATTTATGTCTCTCCGCCCATTATTGGAGAAATGCATCTGGCGTCGGCTGCGCTGTTTGATGTGGGGGTCTATGTCACTGTCGTCGGCGCGACCATGCTGATGATTTCTGTCTTGGGCGATTCACGTCACTCAAGCATGTCTGGCCCAGTACCAAGAGGATAATAGAATGATCAGTTTAGAATTTTTATTAGCCTCCGCGATTGGCCTGCTGACGGCCACAGGGATTTATCTGATCCTGCGGGCGCGTACTTTTCCGGTGGTGTTGGGCCTAGCCATGATTGGTTATGCAGTGAACCTGTTTTTATTTGCCATGGGCCGGATTCAAATGAATTCACCGGCAGTATTAACCGAAGCCTCGAATGTAACCGATCCACTTCCTCAGGCACTGGTGCTGACCGCGATTGTGATTGGCTTTGCAACCACTGCCTTTATTGTCCAACTGGCACTGCGTAGCCGCTACGAATCAGGAACAGACCACGTTGACTCAAAAGAAGATATCCCCCAGATTGATCCACGTGAGGATGAGCCTTAATGACTGATCTTCTCAATTTCTGGACTCAACATACTCCTATTTTCAGTATTCTTTTGCCGGCCTTTACCGCTTTTGCACTGGTACTTTTAGGCAATCCGGGTGCAGGCTCTCTGATCACGGACTGGCGTCAACCTTGGCGTCGCGGTATCAGCCATTTCTCGGGTATCTTGGGCCTGATCATTGCCGTTAGCTATCTGATAAACAGCAGTCAGGGCCAAATCAGCGTATATACCCTCAGCGAATGGGCAGCACCATTCGGGATCGTCCTGGTGTTGGATCAGCTCTCGGCCATGATGCTGGTTTTGACCTATGCACTCGCCTTGCCTGTGGTCTGGTATGCCAGCAAAGAATGGGACTTACGTGGCCGTTACTTCCATGCCATGGTGCATTTCCTGCTGATGGGCTTGACTGGGGCATTCCTGACTGGTGACTTGTTCAACCTGTTCGTATTTTTTGAAATTTTGCTGATGGCGTCCTATGTACTACTGTTGCATGGACAAGGTAAGGCACGTTTTCAGCTTGGAATTCATTACGTCACCATTAACCTGCTGGCGTCTGCGCTGTTCCTGATTGGACTCGGGATGATTTATGGTAGTGTCGGCAGCCTGAATATGGCCGATGTAGCCCGTTTGATGCCAACCCTTGCAGAAGATCAGCATAAACTGGCTGTTGCCGGTGGCTTGATGCTATTTGTGGTCTTCGGGATTAAAGCGGCAATGCTGCCGGTAGGTTTCTGGTTACCCAAAACCTATGCCGTAGCCACCACCCCTGTTGCCGCACTTTTTACCATCATGACCAAAGTCGGGATTTATGCAATTTTGCGGATTAACGGCACGGTTTTTGATGACGAATATAGCCATCAGATTCTGATGAACTGTCTGCTGGTGATTGGTCTGGTCACATCTGTCTATGGTGTAATCTGTGCGATTGGCACCGAACGTCTGCGCCGTTTTGTCGGTTTTATGGTGCTGTCTTCAGTCGGAACGATTCTGGTGGCCATTGGCCTGAATAACACTGCGGCTTGGGCCGGTGCGCTATATTACCTGGTACACAGCACCCTGATTGCGGCCGCATTTTATATTCTGTCGGGTTGGATTACCTCGCAGCGCGGCGAATTTAAAGATCATTTTAAAATCGCCCCACTGATGAAACAGAACAAGCTGGTTTCGATTGTCTATTTCATCATCGCTTTGATGATGGCAGGCCTGCCACCGTTTAGTGGATTCTTCGGTAAAGTCTTTATTTTGCAGGCTTCTGTCCATTCAGACTATCAGATGATCATTATTCTGACTATTTTACTGGTAAGTTTCCTCAGTATTCTGGCTTTTACCCGGGTCGGTTTTATCCTGTTCTGGCGTTCGAGCAGACCTGAAGATGATCTTGATTCTGAAGAGTTTCATAAATATGAAGCCCTGCCGAGTAAAGCGCCGGCACGCAATGACCGGGTGATTTATATATTGCTCGCGAGCTTAACCGCCTACGTGGTGTTTGCCGGACCGATTTATCAATATAATTATCAGACTGCGGAACAGATCAAAAAAAATTCGGTCTATGAAGCCGCACTGTTAAAACCGGATGCAGAAGGTCAGTTTATTAGCGTGCAGCCATTCGATCCGAAGTATTTGCCAGAAACCAAATATGGTGGTGAGGTGATAGATCCTAATGCGCATCTGATTCCTTATGTGATTTCAGAAGCGACCTTGAAAGGTGAACATATTTCAGAATTCAAGCAACGCCAGATTGACCAGCAGCATATTGAACAGACCGAATATGATGATAATCAACTTAAACCGGCGGAGGGACCTTAATGGCTGAATCATTATTTCAACGCTGGTTCCCACATCCGCTGGTTTCTGTAATTGTGGGACTGAGCTGGGTTTTACTGGCACACAGCCTGGACGCTGGAACCCTACTGATGGCCTTGCTACTCGCAGTCATCATTCCACGTATGGTCGAACCCTTTATTGACTATACCCCCAATATCCAGTGGACTCCTGCCCTGCACCTGTTCTTCGTCGTAGTTTGGGATATTGTCGTAGCTAATATTAAAGTCGCAAAACTGGTGCTTGGTCCAACCAAGAACCTGCATCCGAAATGGTTCCGTGTGCCTTTAGATACCGAACATGAAGAAGTCAACACCTTGCTGGCGATGATTATTACCACCACACCGGGCACGGTATCTGCAGGGATTGACCAGGATCGTGGTGATATTCTGGTGCATGCCTTAAGCACAGAGGATGAAGCAGCAGAAATCGAAACGATCAAACAGCGCTATGAACGCCCGCTCATTGAGATTTTTAATGCACGATCAGGAGAAAAAGCATGACAATTCTACCTTATGCATTATTGATTTGTCTGGGTGCGGTAACCATCTCCATGTTACTGTGTCTGATCCGGCTGATTACCGGCCCTTCTATTGTGGACCGCCTGCTGGCACTGGACACCCTGTTTCTGAATGCCACCTGTCTGGTGGTGATTTTGGGTATTTACTGGAGCAGTACATTTCTGTTTGAAGGCGCTCTCTTGGTCGCGATGCTGGGCTTTGTCTCGACCGCAGCCTTGGCGCGTTATTTCACTACTGGCCATGTCATCGACTAGGAGTTTTTAAATGTCTTTAATTTTAGAAATACTGGTGTCGATTTTTCTATTGATTGGTGCTTTCTTTATGCTGGTTGGGGGAATTGGGATGGTGCGCTTGCCCGATCTGTTCATGCGTCTGCATGCACCAACCAAATCCAGTACCTTGGGCCTCGGCAGCTTTTTAATTGCAGCAATTATTTTCTCTGCCATGTATGGCCGTTTCGGCTTTGCTGAAGTGCTGATTACCCTGTTTGCCTTTATTACTGCGCCGGTATCCGCCAATCTGATGGCACAGGCTGCATTGCATTTGCGGTTACGCTCTTTGAGTGGCGAAGTGCCGGAGACGCTGGAACGTCCCCTGCCCTGGCAGCGTTCACGCCGTCGTACCTTTTATGAAAAGAAAATCAATCGCAATGATGATTTAGATTAATTGAACAAGCAATTCAAGTTCTTTTAAATCTAAAAAAATCTAGAGATAAAAAAAGCCACCCGAAGGTGGCTTTTTTAGTCCTAAGACTTATTCATCATCTTTTTTTGCTTCAGCTTCAGGTAAGTCCTTCACAGCTTCAGCGATCAGGCCAAACATATAGTTGCCATATGCATTGGTCTTATCGTAATGGAAACGTAGACGAGGCGTAATACGGGTTTTGATACGACGACTCAGCTCGTGGCGCAGGAAACCAGATGCTTTGTTCAACACATCCAAAGTTTCTTTATTGGCTTCTTGGCTTTGCTCATCGCCAAGTTCACGTCCCATCACAGTGACATAAACTTCCGCATATCCCAGGTCTGGGCTCACCTTCACCGCAGAGATGGTCACCAGACCACCTAAGCGTGGATCTTTCAGCTCCTGACGGATCAGTTCGGACAACTCGCGTTGTACTGTATCCGCCATACGCTTCAGACGTTGACTACCCGCCATTAAAGACTCCGTTTAATCAGTTGAACATCGTACACTTCGATCTTATCAAGTGCTTTGATGTCTTTATAGCCTTTCACCGCAAGACCACATTCCATACCGGCACGAACTTCTTCAACCACTTCTTTGTAGCGACGAAGAGATTCAAGCTCGCCCTGGAACACAACCACATCATCACGTAATACGCGAATCGGTTTGTTACGATGCAATACGCCTTCAAGTACCATACAGCCCGCAGCCGCACCAAACTTACTTGAGTGGAATACTTCACGTACTTGTGCAACACCCAGAATCGTTTCACGATGTTCTGGTGCAAGCTTACCGCTCATTGCTGCTTTCACATCATCAATCAATTGATAGATGATTGAGTAGTAACGAATGTCGATACTGTCTGCATCTGCTTTTTGACGCGCAGCGTTGTCCGCACGTACGTTAAAGCCAAGTAGAACTGCTTCTGAAGATTCAGCAAGTGTCACGTCAGACTCAGTGATCGCACCTACACCAGAACCGATGATACGTACTTTAACTTCGTCAGTCGCAAGCTCAGCAAGTGCAACGTGTAATGCTTCCAGGGTACCGCGTACGTCAGTTTTCAACACAACGTTCACGATAGGTACATCTTTCTTGCCCATAGACGCCATGATGTTTTCAAGACGCATTGCAGATTGACGCTCAAGACGTTTTTGACGTTCACGATCCATACGCGCATCGGCAACTTCACGTGCTTTCTTCTCGTCGCTGACCACAAGAACTTCATCACCTGCCATTGGCGCTTCTGGAAGACCCAGAATTTCCACTGGAATCGAAGGACCTGCAGATTTGATACGCTGACCATTTTCATCCGTCATCGCACGAACGCGACCATAAGATGAACCGGCAAGAACAAGATCACCTACTTTCAATGTACCGTTTTGAACCAGAATAGACGTTACCGCACCACGGCTGTTGTCTACACGTGCTTCAATTACGACACCTTGTGCAGCACCTTCTTCAGATGCTTTAAGCTCTAGAAGTTCAGCTTGAATCGAAATAATATCAAGAAGTTCATCAATGCCTTGACCAGTATGTGCAGAAACCATTGCCACTGGAACGTCACCACCCCATTGTTCTGGCACAATTTCTTTCACAGTCAATTCATTCAGAACGCGATCTGGATCAGCAGATTCTTTATCCATCTTGTTGATTGCAACAATGATTGGTGTACCTGCAGCACGTGCATGGTCAATTGCTTCTGCAGTTTGTGGCATTACACCATCATCTGCTGCAACAACTAGAACCACGATATCTGTTGCTTTCGCACCACGTGAACGCATTGCAGTAAATGCTGCGTGTCCCGGAGTGTCAAGGAATGTAATCATACCTTTATCAGTAGTTACATGATAAGCACCGATATGCTGTGTGATACCTCCTGCTTCGCCAGCAGCCACTTTGGCACGACGAATACGGTCAAGCAGTGATGTTTTACCATGGTCAACGTGACCCATAATGGTAACAACAGGCGCACGCGTAGATTGCGCACCACGTGCTTCTTCAGCTGCTTCAAGCAAGTTATCTTCAGCTTGTGTATCAGAAACCAGCACCGGATTATGGCCCATTTCTTCAACAACAAGTGCAGCAATTTCTTGATCAATTGCCTGGTTCTGAGTAACCAATTCACCCATTTTCATGAGTGATTTAATCACTTCACGAACCTTAACTGCCATTTTCGCAGCTAAGTCAGCAACGACAATCGTTTCACCGATTTCAACATCGTAAACCTGTTTTTTCACAGGTTTTTCGAAGCCGTGCTTGTTGCCTTGACTGGTTTTTAAACCGCGCTTAGGCTGTTTGCTGAAGCTTTGCTCTTCCTGACCACGACGACCACCTTTTTTAGGTGCACGCGCGCTCGGCGTATTCGTACCACGTTTGATTTCGCGGTCTTCTTTTGCAAAAGAGTCTTCATATGCCTGACCAACAAGACCGGCAGCCAGAGGAGAATCATCCACAACACGAATGGTTGCAGTGGTATCTTCCGCGGTGTACTTAGACGCCATTTGACGCATTTGTTCAAGCGTACGTTGCTGCGCTTCTTCAGCCGCTTTACGACGTGCTGCTTCTTCAACAGCTTTTAATTTTGCTGCTTCTGCTTCACGTGCCTTTTTCTGTTCAGCGGTTTCAGTTGGTTTAACAACTTGCTTCACAATCGGCTTGTTGGTTGATTTGCGTTTTACCACAACTGCAGCTTTAGAAACTTCTTGCTTGTCGCTGGTTTGCTTTGCAGCAGCACGCATCGCTTCTAGAGCTTTATTTGCGTTATTTACGCCAGTTTTTGGAGCTTCGGCAGAAGCAGCTTGCGCTGTATTCTGCTCAGGCGCAGCTTTGGCCTGTTGCTCAGCCTTGGCTTTCGCCAATGCTTCTGCTTTGATCTGTTCTGGATCCGGCTTAACAAATGTATGCTTCTTGCGAACTTCTACATTAATCGTTTTCGCCTTACCTGAAGTACTGGCTACTTTAGCCGTACTAGTCGTTTTACGTTTCAACGTGATTTGCCCTGCTTGGCTTTCTGAACCCTGTGACTTTTTCACATGACTCATCAAGCTATCTTGTTGTTCGGTGGTAATAATATCGTCAGCTTTACGCTGTGGTAAACCTGCCTCACGAACCTGCTCTAGGAGCTTCTCAACTGGACGACCCACGTTGAGGGCTAACTCTTTAATCGACTTGTCCGTCATATACTACCTCCTAGTTAAACCATGATTCGCGCGCTTTCATAATGAGTTGACCTGCTTTCTCAGCACCCAAACCTTCAATATCTTCGATATCGTCAGTCGCCTGATCTGCTAAATCATCCACTGTTACCACACCACGAGCTGCTAGTGCTTGCGCGATCTCTACTGTCATGCCTTCCATTGCAACAAGTTCTTCACTTGGCGCTTGTATATTCTCTTGCTGTTGTAATGCATCAGCAAGTGCAATTTCTTTCGCACGGCTTTGCAGTAGTTCAACTAGTTCCGCATCCAGTTCGATTTCATCAAACGTTTCTGCAGGGACATAAGCAATTTCTTCAAGCGAGGTGAAGCCCATTTCTACCAATGCCATCGCCAAATCTTCCGCGATATCCAGACGGGTAACAAACATGTCTAAATATTGTTGCGCTTCGTTTTGTTGACGGGCGTAGTATTCCTCTTCCAGCATCATGTCCAGCTTGTAGCCAGTCAATTCAGATGCCAGACGAACGTTTTGACCTTGTGAACCAATCGCACGTGCCAACTGATCGCTGGTTGCGAAAATGATGTCAGCAGTACGTGCATCTTCATCAATGACAATACTCGATACATCTGCTGGTTCCAATGCACTTGCGATATATTGCGCAGGATCATCCGACCAAACTACTACATCAATACGCTCGCCATTGAGCTCTTGCTGTACAGCCTGAATACGGGTACCACGCATACCAATACAAGCACCCACCGGGTCAATACGGTGGTCATTAGTTTTCACTGCAATTTTAGCACGAACGCCTGGTTGGCGAGCCGCCGCTTTAATTTCAATGATTTCTTCAGAAATCTCAGGGATTTCTTTCTTCATCAATGCAATCAGCATATCCGGTTTAGCACGTGACAGTTGTAACTGCGCACCACGACCTTCACGGTTGACATTGAACAGAATCGCATTCACGCGTTGCTTCGGACGAAGGATTTCTTTCGGAATCATTTCTTCACGAGCAAGATACGCTTCAGCATTGTCACCTAGATCAATGATAAAGCCGTCTTTGGTTTGTTTTTTCACTTCACCGTAGATCAGCTCGCCGACTTTAGATTCGTAAGCATCGGCTACAAGTGCACGTTCTGCTTCACGGATCTTCTGTACAATCACTTGCTTGGCAATTTGCGCTGCAATACGACCGAAGTCAATCGATTCAACTTCAAGCTCACGAATATCACCAATTGACCATTTTGCCGGATCGACATCAGAGATGGCATCTTGGCAAGCTGGCATTTCATGGTCTTCGTCTGCAACCACTTCCCACTGACGGAAAGTACGATAGTCACCTGTTTTGCGATCGATTTCCACACGTAAACGTGCTTCTTCCGAATGTGTTCCTTCGTAGAATTTTTTCTTTGTTGCAGCAACTAAAGCTTGCTCAAGCGCTTCAAAGATCGCTTCACGAGGTACACCTTTTTCGTTACTAACCGTTTCAACGACGGTCAGAATTTCACGTGCCATACGTCACCTATTCGTTAAATTTTTATTTATTCAATTAATCTTGGAAGACCAAATTTGCTTTATCGATATTGTGACTGTCGATCTCCAATACCTGTTGCTTTTCTACTTCAACCTGAATCATTTCATTTTCAAGATCGACAGCAACCAGTTTGGCCTGGAATTTACGACGGTTATCTACCGCACTGATCAAACGTAGTGCTACGGTATGACCGATATAGCCTGACATCTGCTCGAGCTGGAAGAATGGGCGGTCCCAGCCTGGCGAAGACACTTCAAGTGAATATTCACCCGAGATCGGATCATGAACATCCAGCATTGCGCCCACTTGCTGCGTTACACGCACACAATCCTGAACGCCAATACCACGCCCCTGCTCTTCTTCACCATCTTCATTGATTGCTGGTGCAACGCTCTCATCGACTGGCTTGTCGATGTAGATACGTAATAACGAACGTTTACCCTGTGGCAGGAATTCGATCCCCCAAAGGTTTACATTACAGGCTTCAACTGCCGGTGCAATCAAGTCCTGAAGTGCTTGAGTTTTATTTGATAGCTTCATTTACTCTCGTCATCTGGTGCGATTTTATGATCTATTTGACCACTACAAACCAATACAAACTATAGTAGTAGTGAAACATGGAGATTTGACCAAATAATGTCGACACTACACGATAGCCAATAAAAAAGGGCGTAAATCGCCCCAATTAATGCACAATTTAAGATTTTTTCAAATCCCACTGTGCAAAAAGGCCCACCTTGTTGTGAGCCTCTTTTTAGAAACTTGGTAGCGGGAGCTGGATTTGAACCAACGACCTTCGGGTTATGAGCCCGACGAGCTACCAGACTGCTCCATCCCGCATCAACGTGCAAAAATTATATACAAAAGATGAGAACTTTTCAATCAAAACCACATCATTCTGCATATTTGTCATCTGTCGCTGAAAAAGTGGTAGCGGGAGCTGGATTTGAACCAACGACCTTCGGGTTATGAGCCCGACGAGCTACCAGACTGCTCCATCCCGCATCAGCATACAAATAACGTTCAGTTTAAAATACTTAAACTGCTTTTAAAGTTTGCATCTTTAAAAGATTGGTAGCGGGAGCTGGATTTGAACCAACGACCTTCGGGTTATGAGCCCGACGAGCTACCAGACTGCTCCATCCCGCAACAACATGCAAATTAAATTTCTCAACTTAAAACCTGTTTAAGCTGCCTCTTGAAAGTTTGCGTCTTTAAAAAGGATTGATTGGTAGCGGGAGCTGGATTTGAACCAACGACCTTCGGGTTATGAGCCCGACGAGCTACCAGACTGCTCCATCCCGCATCAACAGAAGTTTTTTCAGCTGCATACACCAACTTAAATTTCTGGATTATAAGTTGGTGCGGAAGGGGGGACTTGAACCCCCACGCCCGAAAGCACTACCACCTCAAGGTAGCGTGTCTACCAATTCCACCACCACCGCAGCTGTGACGCATTCTAGTCGCATCACTGAAAAAAAGAAAGGACTAATTAAAACTATTCGGTCGTTTCTGGTGCAGTTGGTGAAGTTTCATTCGATTGTACAGGTGCGGTCGGCGCAGACTGAACCGATCCCAAACTATAGGCATTCGAGGTTTGTTGCTTGGCCAAAATTGCCAAAGTCAGACTGGTCACGAAGAACAGCGCAGTAAAAATTGCAGTTAAACGGGTCATGAAATTACCCGAACCCGATGCCCCGAATACTGTCGCTGCACCACCACCACCGAAAGAGGCACCAGCATCTGCACCTTTACCATGCTGAACCAAAATCAAGACAATCATCAAAACAGCTAAGATAATATGTACTACCAGCACAAAAGTTTGCATGCTGAACTCCTAATTATTGTGTATTTGCAAATGCATGAGCAATTTTATGGAACGACTCAGCATTGAGTGATGCACCACCGACCAATGCCCCGTTGATATCTGGGCAGGCTGCTAACTCTACTGCATTTTCCGGCTTGACACTACCACCATATAAAATCGCCATAGTCTCGCCATAGCCCGTAATCTGGCTTAAACCTTGACGGATTTGTGCATGCATGGCCTGTGCATCTTCAGGAGAAGCCGTTTTACCGGTTCCAATCGCCCAGATCGGCTCATAGGCAATCACGATATTTTTCCATTGTTCGGCTTCAACTACAGCAGCGATATCACAAATTTGTTGTAATACGACAGCTTCTGCCTGCCCGGATTCACGTTGTTCCAGACTTTCACCGACACAATAAATTACCGTCAAACCGGCATTTAAAGCATTCTTGATTTTAGCATTTAAAATATCAGACTTTTCTGTAAATATTTCACGGCGCTCAGAATGACCTACCAGCACATAGTGAATTTGGCTATCGGCCAGCAATTCAGCACTGACTTCACCAGTGTAGGCGCCTGTTCCAGAAATACGTGAAACATCTTGTGCTACGGTATAAATCGGACGAACCGCAGATGACAGCTCTGCCTGAATCTGGCTTAAGGCAATCGTAATTGGTGCCACACCTAAATGACATTTATCTTCGGCAATCGGTGCAGTTTCCAGTAAATTCTTAATACCACGCACCAAGTTCAATGCCTCTGCCTGCACCGGATTCATTTTCCAGTTACCTATCACCCAAGGGGTAATCGTCGAAACCGACATAATTAACCTATTTCATTTACATATTTTGAATTGGGCACATTCTACACGGAATTGGAAAATTAAAAGAATAGTTTTCTTATCACTCATTCTCGGTTTAGACTATCCAAAATGGTTATTTTTTGTTATCACTTAAAAAAATGGGGACTTCTTCCAACCAGTTCATGCTTTTACTGGAGATGAAGAAGCTAGCAGCACTCTTGGCTATGGTATTTTTACGTAACAAACGTATAATTTTAGTATAGCAATTAAAAGAATTTAATGAGTAGGCATTTATAGCATGACAGCATTACAGGGGTCGCCGAGATTTACCGGATTTATTCGTCGTTTGGTCGAGGAAGGCATCATCTCGGCTGAAGATATGCGCAGCGCATTGGCGCATGCCAAACAAGAAAAAATCGATATTGTCGCGGAGCTGATTAACCAGCAACAGCTTTCCCCGACCGTCATTGCTGAAACGATTTCAGTTGAATTTGGCGAACCGCTGTTTGATATCAGCGCCTATGATCCTGCCCAAATTTTGCGCGATGCGATTGATGAAAAGCTGATTACCAAGCATCGCATCCTGCCGATTTTTAAAAATTCCAGTATTTTATATGTTGCGACCAGTAACCCGACCAATATCGAAGCAATTGATGCAGTCCGTTTTTCGACTAAACTCAATATTGAAACCATTATTGTTGAACACAATAAACTTGAAAAACTGATCGAGCAGAATTTTACTGAAGAAAGCACCTTTGAATTCGATGAAGACTTTGATCTGGATGTTGATGTTGAATCTGCTGATCCGAATAAAGAAGAGGATGAAAGCAATAAAGGTGATGAAGCACCGATTGTCAAATATATTAATAAATTGCTAATTGATGCGATCCGTATGGGCGCTTCAGATCTACACTTTGAGCCATATGAAAAAATCTATCGGGTACGTTACCGGGTCGATGGTGTTCTACGTCAGATTGCAACCCCGCCCTTACAGCTGGCAAACCGCCTGTCTTCGCGTCTTAAGGTTATGTCGCAAATGGACATTTCGGAAAAGCGTGTACCTCAAGATGGTCGTATTAAGTTAAAACTTTCTAAGAATAAAGCCATTGATTTCCGTGTTAACTCTCTCCCTACCCTGTTTGGTGAGAAACTGGTACTGCGTATTCTAGATCCCTCCAGCGCGATGCTGGGGATTGATGCTCTGGGCTATGAACCGGAACAAAAAGAACTGTTTATGCAGGCGCTGGACAAACCGCAAGGGATGTTGCTAATCACCGGCCCGACAGGTTCCGGTAAAACCGTTTCACTGTATACCGGTCTGAATATCTTAAACCGTGAAGATACCAATATTTCGACAGCGGAAGATCCGGTCGAGATTAACTTGCAAGGGATTAATCAGGTCAATGTCAACAATAAAGTTGGCTTGACCTTCTCTGCCGCACTGAAATCTTTCCTGCGTCAGGATCCAGATATCGTCATGGTCGGTGAGATCCGGGATCTGGAAACTGCCGAGATTGCGATTAAAGCGGCACAGACCGGTCATATGGTGATGTCGACGCTGCATACCAATAGTGCGCCTGAGACTTTGACCCGTTTACGCAATATGGGGGTGCCTTCTTTCAATATTGCCACTTCAGTAAACCTGGTCATTGCACAACGGCTGGCGCGTCGTTTATGTTCACAATGTAAAAAACCTGCCGATATTCCTAAACAAAGCTTATTGGAGATGGGTTTTACCGAAACCGACCTGCAGCAACCTGAGTTCCAAGTTTATGAACCGGTGGGCTGCAATGAATGTCGCGAAGGCTATAAGGGTCGTGTGGGTATTTATGAAGTTATGAAAGTAACACCCGAAATTTCCAGAATTATTATGGAAGACGGCAATGCACTTGAAATTGCCGATGCTTCCGCACGTGCAGGTTTTAACAATTTACGCCGGTCAGGTTTAATCAAGGTGATGCAGGGGGTGACTTCTTTACAGGAAGTCAATCGTGTCACCAGCGAATGATCGGGCGCTGATCTAAAATAAGGATAAAGGTATGGCAGCAGTAAAGAAAGGCCAGATGATGCCGATCTTCAGCTATGAAGGAATTGATCGTAAAGGGGCAAAGATCAAGGGGGAATTGCCAGCAAAAAATATGGCTTTGGCCAAGGTCACCCTTCGAAAACAAGGCATCAGCATCAAGACCATTCGGGAAAAGAAAAAAAATATTCTCGAAGGCTTAATGAAAAAACGTGTCAGCACACTGGATATCACCATTTTTACCCGACAATTGGCGACCATGATGAAAGCCGGGGTACCACTGGTACAAGGCTTTGAAATTGTCGCAGAAGGTCTGGAAAATCCGGCGATGCGTGAAGTTGTACTCGGAATTAAAGGGGAGGTTGAAGGCGGTAATACTTTTGCCGGAGCACTGCGCAAATATCCACAATATTTCGACAACCTATTCTGTTCACTGGTCGAATCTGGTGAACAATCCGGTGCTTTAGAAACCATGCTAGATCGCGTTGCGATTTACAAAGAAAAAAGCGAACTACTCAAGCAAAAAATTAAAAAAGCCATGAAATATCCGGCTGCGGTGGTTGTAGTTGCCCTGATTGTTACCATTATTCTGATGGTCAAAGTGGTCCCGGTTTTCCAGGATTTATTCTCTTCATTTGGTGCGGACTTACCGGCTTTTACCAAAATGGTGGTCAATATGTCGGAATGGATGCAAAAGTATTGGTTCCTGCTGATTATCGCCATTGGGGCCGTGATTACCGCTTTTCTTGAAGCGAAAAAACGCAGCAAGAAATTCCGCGATTTTCTGGATAAGGCCGCACTCAAAGCCCCGATTTTTGGTGACCTGGTGTATAAAGCGATTATTGCACGTTATAGCCGCACTTTGGCCACGACTTTCGCAGCTGGTGTTCCCTTGATTGATGCACTGGAATCCACTGCCGGCGCTACCAATAACGTCGTGTATGAAGATGCCGTGATGAAAATCCGTGAAGATGTCGCCACAGGTCAACAACTACAGTTTGCCATGCGCGTGACCAACAAATTCCCATCCATGGCAGTACAAATGGTCGCGATTGGTGAAGAATCTGGTGCACTAGATGCCATGCTAGACAAAGTAGCCACACATTATGAAAATGAAGTCGACAATGCAGTTGACGGCTTAACTTCGATGATGGAACCGCTCATTATGGCTGTTCTCGGTGTGCTTGTCGGTGGTCTGGTGATTGCCATGTACCTTCCAATTTTCCAAATGGGTTCTGTGGTTTAATGCACGATTTTCTTCAATATTTTATTCAAAACTCAACGGCGTTGTATATCGCAGTTGGGCTTTTTAGTTTATGTATCGGCAGCTTTCTGAATGTAGTGATTTACCGCACTCCCAAGATGATGGAACAGGAATGGCGTACTGATTGCCAGATGTTCCTGCATCCGGAACAGCCGGTGATTGATGAAACTAAATTAAGTTTAAGCAAACCAGATTCAGCTTGCCCCAAGTGTCATCAGCCAATCCGCTGGTACCAGAATATTCCCGTCATTAGCTGGCTGGTCCTGCGCGGAAAATGTAGCAACTGCCAGAATCCCATTAGTATCCGCTATCCATTTGTTGAAATTCTGACGGCAGTTTGTGCACTGCTTGTCGTAGCAGTATTTGGCCCTACCCTACAAATGCTGTTTGGTCTGATCCTGACTTATGTACTGATTGCGCTAACCTTTATTGATTTTGACACCCAGCTATTACCTGACCGTTATACCCTGCCCTTGGCTGCACTAGGTCTGGGGTTAAATAGTTATGCACTCTATACCTCCCCAAGCTCTGCCATCTGGGGCTATATCATTGGTTTTCTGTGTCTATGGATAGTGTATTACCTGTTTAAAATCATCACCGGTAAAGAAGGCATGGGTTATGGCGATTTTAAATTACTAGCGGCTTTGGGTGCCTGGATGGGTCCATTATTACTGCCTTTAATTGTGTTGCTGTCTTCCCTAGTAGGTGCGATTATCGGGATTATCCTGCTAAAAGTCCGCAAGGAAAATCAGCCTTTTGCTTTTGGTCCCTATATTGCGATTGCCGGCTGGATTGCTTTTCTTTGGGGTGAACAAATTATGAAAGTGTATTTAGGTCAATAAATTGAAATTTGTACTCGGTTTAACCGGTGGGATTGGCAGTGGCAAGTCTGCTGCCAGTCAGTGGTTTGAAGCACAAGGGATCACGGTAGTCGATGCCGATGTGGTAGCACGTGAAGTGGTTGAAATCGGGCAGCCTGCACTTATCCAGATTCAGCAGGCTTTTGGCGATTGGGTACTGCTTGCCGATGGCTCACTGAATCGCCGTGCCTTGCGTGAACATATTTTCCAGTCTCCTGAAGCACGCAAGACCCTGGAAAATATTACTCATCCAGCGATTCGAACTTCGATTATTCAGCAATTAGATTCGGCACAAAGTCCCTATGCCATTCTGGTTTCACCACTGCTATTTGAAACAAATCAGCACGAACTCACTCAGCATACCTTACTGATTGACGCCACGATCGAACTGCAAATTGAGCGGGCCTCACAACGTGACGGCCAGAATATCGAACAAATTCGCAGTATCATTGCCGCACAAATGTCCCGCGAACAAAAGCAGACCATGGCTGATGATATTGTCCTAAATGATGGTCATCTGGATCATCTCTATGCTCATCTCAGACCATTACATCAAAAATATTTAAACATGGCAGCCAGCTGAAGTATAAAAAAAGCAGTCTGATTAAGACTGCTTTTTTTGTTCTGCTAATTTTCGGCTTAGACTGTCCTGATGCTGTAACCAGCGCCACGGCTGTAAGGCCCCAACTGCCATACCCAACAGGCCACACACCATGGCCAGGCTTAAAGTTTCATTTAATAAAGGTACAGCCAGAATTGCCGCAATAAAAGGTGCAAGATTGGTGATACTACCTGCCTTAAATGCACCAAGACGCTTGATGGCTTCTACATAACTTAAAGTAGCAATAATCACCACAAAAATGCCGTGAAAAATGGTCTGAAACAGTAAATGCTTGGGGTCAGGCACATTCAGGTTTTTCGGTAAAAATAGCAGATAAATCGGCACATATATCACTGCCGACCAGATCGCGACACCACACATTGCCTGCCATGCAGTTAGCTGATATTTACGCAATAAAACGGTAAAAATCGCCCAAAGTATGGCACTGATAAAAAACAGCCCGTCCCCTGCCCCAAAGGCCACACCAGTTTCCCGATACATCAGCATACTCATGAGACACAGTACTACGATCATAATGATCAGGCTGGCCCAGGTATGTTTATCAAAAGCCTGTCCCATCAGAAAAAAAGCCATGATCGCGGTACAGATCGGAATACAGCCATTCAAGAAAATTGCGGCATGGGCGGTAGGTGCGTAGTGAAAAGCACTATAGGCAAACAGGCAATAAATCACCCCGCCAATCATCGCTAAAATAAAAGGCTCTTTTTTCAGTAAAAAAGCGGCCTCTTTACGATAAAGCAAGATCGGCATCAGAATCAGGAATGCCAGAGAAAAACGCAAGGCCACGATATCCCAGGCACTGATCTGCCAAAGCGCATTCAGGCGGGCTGTTAAAGTAAAACCGCCCCAAATGCACATGGTAACAACTAAAAAAACATAGCCTTGCGTACGGTCTGACAATGCCATCATCAATTAAAGGTTACGCTGACGGCAGGCTTCATACAGTGCCATACCTGTAGCCACACTGACATTCAGACTTTGCAGATTACCTGCCATCGGAATATACACGGTCTGATCACATTGGCTTTGCGTAATTGGACGTAAGCCGGTATCTTCCGCGCCCATCACTACACAAACCCCGGTACCGGTGAAATCAAAATTCTGGATCGGCAGCGCTTTTTCATCCAGCATAGTTCCGACAACTCGAACATTAAAATCTTCTTTGATTTGACCCAAAGTACGCGCCAGATTGGTCACCTGAATGAATTTGACTTTGTCCGCACCACCTGCAGCCACTTTACGTGCTGTTGGGGTCAAGGTTGCAGAACGATCACGTGGCGCAATCACTGCCTCAACGCCCATTGCAGCGGCTGTACGGATACAGGCGCCGAGATTGTGCGGATCGGTAATATGATCCAGAGCCAATAACAACGCTTGAGGGTTTGCGGTCAATAATGTCTCAAGATCTTTTTCATTCAGGGTCGGATGTGCACGTACCGCAGCGACCACACCTTGGTGAAACGGCTGGCCGGCCAATTTTTCCAGTTTGTCACGGCTGGCTTGCTGCACACTGATGCCAAACGGTTCAGCCAGTTCCAGTACACGCTTTAAACGCTGATCATCGCGTCCTTTGAGAGTGAATAATGTCAAGACACGTTCAGGCTCAAGCTCTAACAATGACTCCACTGAATGTACGCCATAAAAATATTCAGGTTTTGCCATGAACGACCTCTAGATTAGTTGTATATACAAAAGAAAAATCCCGTAAAGCTGACTTCACAGGATTTCTATAGCTGATTAGTTTAACCGATTCGCACTGAAATTTCTTGCCCGGTTTGCACTGATCTTAAATCTGGACTTAACCTTCAAAATGACAGACATAGTCCAGCACATCATCGGTTTCGATTTTAAAACGGCTATTGCCCGGCACATAGAAAGACTGCCCCGCACGGAACAGCTCACTTTCTTCGCTATCACCAATCTGAACACGGCATTCACCTGAAACAATTTCCATGCGCTCAGGAACATGTGTTTCAAAGGTCAAGGCATTTTCTGATGGCAGAATGACACCCAACGTTTTCTTGGTCCCATCTTCAAATTGTACAATGTGACTAATACACAACCCGCCGAAATATACATTAGATTTTTTAAGTACCGATACATGATCAAACTGAGCTGACATGCGATTTCTCCAGATAAAGCATTTTGTAATATTTTGATTGCTGTAGTTTAAATGTGCACCCTCAACTAATCAATCGAAGTTTGTCGGCGTCGATCAAATATTCTGTATCGCTGAATCCCTTCTATTTGCAGCATGTTTTGGCCTGTATTTTGCTGACATACAAGCTTAAGTTTCGATTTGCACGCGCTCTTGTGAAACAGGCTCAATTGAGTCATTAATTTAAAGATTGGGGATGTCAAAAATATGAAAATCAGCAGTGAATTAACGTACTTCTGAGTCTTCTTCTTGCGAAAATACAGTGAAATAAGCATATATAAATCGCTAAAATTTAAGATAGAATGAAATTGATTCGTCCTGATTTATAATAATCACAGCCATGTTGCGACTCCAATCCGACATCAGGCTATTTCAATCAAACTTTTCGCAGCCCGGATGCGTTTATGCTGACACATTTAACTCTGATCAATTTTGCTTTAGCTGAACATCTTGCTATTGATATTGATAAAGGTTTTAACGTTTTAACCGGTGAAACCGGTGCAGGTAAATCCCTCTTACTAGATGCATTGTCTGCCTGTTTGGGTGAGCGAACCGATACCAATTATGTGCGTTATGGTTCAGAAAAAGCGGATGTCACCGCCAGTTTCAGCTATCAGGAACACAGTCCTGAAGCCGCATGGTTAAAAGAACATGAGCTGGATGACGAATCAGGTGAAATTCATTTACGCCGGGTGATTTTTGCTACCGGCCGCAGCAAGGCCTGGATCAATGGACGTCCGAGCAGCCTGTCTGAACTGAAAGAAATTGGACGTTTACTGGTACAACTCTATAGCCAGCATAGTCAGCAACAATTATTAGAACCACCTTATCCGAAGCACTGGCTGGATCGTTATTATCATTTTTATGCGCCGGCGCAAGCCGTACGTGATGCGTATAGCACTTGGCAAAAAAATATCCGCCAGCATCAGGCAGCTTTAGACGCACAAGCCACACGTAAGCAGCGTCTGGAAACCCTTGAGCTGCAACTCGAAGAGCTGGAAGAAATTGTTCAGACGGATTATCCGGAAATTGAGCAGGAATTTGATCGACTCTCGCATCATGAAGCCATCATGCAGGACTGTGTCTATAGCCTGAATGTGCTGGATGAAGCTGAACAGAATATCACTCAGGAACTGGCATCAATTATGCGTCGGGTCGAATCACATGCCGGACGCAGTGAGCAGCTCTCCGGGATTTATACTTCCCTGCTGAATGCACAAAGCGAACTTGAAGATGCAGCAGCGAATTTACGCCAGTTCATGGATCGCCAGAGTTTTGATCCAGAACGTATGGAAGTATTGAATTCAACTTTAGAAATCTTCCATCGTTTGGCACGTAAATATCGTACCCAGCCGGAATTGCTCAAAGAAGAATATGAAGCCTGGCAAAGCGAATTGGACCAGTTACATCAACTGGAAGATCCGGAAACACTGGCTGAACAGGTTGCAATTTCTTATCAGGAATTTCTGGATAAAGCCCAACATCTGGATCAGATTCGCCGCGAAGCCGCAGCCCCATTGGCTAAGCAGCTAACTGAGCAGGTGAAACAACTGGCACTGCCTGAAGCACATTTTGAGTTTAAGTTTGAGCCTCTGGAACATCCATCTAGCGAAGGCCTGAGCTTTATCCAGCTACTTTTCACGGCCAATAAAGGCATTCCGGCACAGCCTTTGGCCCGGGTTGCATCAGGTGGTGAGCTCTCGCGTATTGCGTTGGTGATGCAAGTCATGAATGCGGAAAAAACCGAAGCGGAAGTGCTGGTCTTTGATGAAATTGATGTCGGGATCAGTGGCGGTACGGCAGAAATTGTCGGGCGTTTACTGGCCGATCTGGCCCAGCATGTACAGATTCTGTGTATTACCCATCAGGCACAGGTTGCAGCACAATCTGACCAGCACCTACTGGTGAAAAAACAGCAGACTGATCCTGCCAGCAGCACGATTATCAATCTTGAAGAAAATGAAATAATTCAGGAGCTTGCAAGAATGACAGGTGGTGTGGAGATTAGTGAAACCACCTTGCAACATGCCCGCCAGTTACGTCAGCTGAAATTTTAGCAGGCTTGAAGATTTACAATCTCGACAAATAAAATTTGGTGAATCCGAGAAGCTCTAGTAACGTAGCTATTAGGATCATAGGATTTCTCTGCGAAGAAATTAATTTTAAGGAGAACTGCTCAGGTGACCAAACAGTTTCTGACACATCGTTGTCTGATTGCACCGCCGCATGCGAATGATGATTTTTTTGCCCAGACGGTCATTTATCTCGCTCGTCATGATGAAGATGGTGCTCAAGGCATCATTATCAATCGACCTGTCGGCATTCAAATTAAAGAACTGCTGAATGATCTTGATATTGAAGCAGACAATGTCAATCCGCATGAGGTATTGCAAGGTGGCCCTTTACGCCCTGAGGCTGGCTTTGTCTTGCATACCGGTCAGCCAACCTGGCACTCCTCCATCGCCGTGGGTGAAAATGTCTGCATCACCACTTCTAAAGATATTCTGGATGCGATTGCGCATAATGAAGGTGTCGGTCGCTATCAGATTGCCCTCGGTTATGCCAGTTGGGGCAAACATCAGCTGGAACAGGAAATTGCTCGTGGTGACTGGCTGATTTGTGATTCCGATATGGATCTGATTTTTAACTTACCTTATAACGACCGTTGGGACGCTGCCTATAAAAAAATGGGTGTAGACCGCAACTGGTTATCTTCCGAGATTGGACATGCCTGATGTAAACGCGCCACAAACGATTATGGCGTTTGATTTTGGTACACAAAAAATGGGAATGTCGGTTGGACAATCCCTGATTGCTAGTGCCAATCCCCTGCCCTTATTTCCCATGAAAGATGGTATTCCCAACTGGGATGAACTGCTCAAAATCGTGAAAAGCCATCAACCGAATTTATTTCTGGTCGGTTTGCCGCTGAATATGGATGATAGTGAATCTGAACTATCGACACGGGCGCGAAAATTTGCCCGCCGTTTACGTCATCAGACCAATATTGAAACCTGGATGGTGGATGAACGTTTGACCACCCGTGAAGCACGCGATGAACTGGAGCATTATCAGGCTCAAGGTCGCGGCAAGAAACTCTCTGCCGACAGCATTGCAGCTGCCTTGTTGATTGAGAGCTGGTATCGCCATCCAGCCGGGATCACGCCTTAATCTGTAATCAGCATCCTTCAGGGTGCTTTTTTATGCTCCAAAATGCGTCTTAAGGATAAAAATAACGAAAAGTCAGGTTAATTCGTGGTGTTAAAACTTTGCTGGTTTTGCTGATACTATGCTTCCAGTGTTGCTGAGTCGCGCCACGCATCACAATTAATTGCCCACTATGTAACAGCACATCGACTTTATCACTGCGAATTTTATGCTTAAAGCTCATTTTGCGGGTGGCTCCCAGACTCAGAGAAGCGATGACATTTTCCCGAGAAGTACCTGTATATAAAGCCGGCTCATCATCACTATGCCAGCCCAAGCCTTGAGAACCATCTTCATACAAATTGGCCAAACAGGAATTAAAGGGATGACCGACCAGAATTTCAATATGCTGCTTTAAACGGAATAATCCGGGTGTCCATACCTGAGCTTGTTTAAGCGTACCAGAATAACGATACTGATAATGTTCATCGCCATACCAGACCACCTGGCGACCGGTGACATGGTGCTTGCCAAATAAATGCACTTCATCATATTGCCAGGCCAGCTGACTGAGAAAATGCTGTAGATACTGCTGGCTTTGTTCCTCATCCAAAATCAAGCCATAATCCTCCACTACCCCATCAAAAGGTAATACATTGGCTTGCGGCTGGGGTGCAAATAAATCGAGCGTCATATCAATCAGATCCAGTATCCACATGAAAATACTGACATTCGACCTAAAGGATTACAACTGCTCTTCACAAATGACTACAACATTTATGCTTGTGGCTGGCATGATTCCTGCCTAGACTGAATTCAACTTTCACAATAAAAATAATCCTTTTATGAACTTATGGCAGCTGTTTCAGAAACTTCGTCCCTTTGTTCAGCCTTACCGGTTGCTGGTGATTGCCACGCTGATTCTGACCCTGATTGGCTCATTCACAGCACAGGTCAATGCCATTACCTTGCAATATGCGGTCGACAGCATCAATTCGCTACTCGAAGCCGGTCAAGGATTGGAGCAAGGCTGGCATATTCTGATCACGATTTCGGCAATTTTGCTCGGCAAAGAAATTATTAATGCCTTTGTTCAGTTCGGGCAGAAGTTCTATGGAGAGAAACTGCGGATTTTTGTCTCTCAGGATCTGGCCCAAGGGATTATTGAAAAGTTTTTAAAATATCGTTTGGAATTTTTTAATCAGGAAAATAATCAGGCCGGTAAATTACAGACCCGGATTGACCGTGGTATTGGTTCACTGACCCGTCTCGTTCAGATCTTCTTTATTGATATTTTACCGTTATTTACCAGTGCGATTGTGGCTTTGGGGCTAATGTACTATGCCAATGTCTATGTCGGTCTGGTCGCGACTGCCATTGTTCCGATCTATTTCTGGCTGACCTATAAACAGGCGCAAAAGCTGGGAGGCTGGCGCCGTAGCCTTCGAGATGGCCGGGAAAAAAAGAGTCAGGGTATTCTCAGCATCATCAACTCGATTACCGTGATCAAGTCTTTTAACCGCGAATCGATTGAATCGGAAAAGCAGTTGGGATTACAGCGTGAACTGACCGACAATCAGATGAAAACCCGCCAGACCAGTTTCCTGTTTGATGGCCTGAAAACTTTTCTGGAACAGATCGGGATTGTACTGATCATTATTCTAACCTCCTACTTTGTGCTGGATGGCCAGATGAGTATCGGCATGATCATGTTTCATGTGCTGCTATTTAACAATGTCTCTGCCCCGATCCGATCCCTGCACCGGATTTATGATGAAGTGAATGATGCCATGATCTATTCAGAAAGCTTTTTCAAGATTCTGGAAGCCGATGATGAAATTGAACAAAGCGGTCAGCAGAAACCGGTTGTCCAAGGAAAATTTGAACTGAGTGGCGTGAATTTTTATTATCCAAACGGCCACCATGCCCTGAAAGATATTGATATGGAAATTCGTCCCAATAAAATTACCGCCTTGGTGGGCTTATCGGGTGCCGGAAAATCCACCCTGATCAGTCTGCTGGATAAATTTTATGAACCGCAGCAAGGCCAGATCAAACTGGATGGCATTAATCTGAAAGATTATGACACCCAATATCTACGCGATCATATTGGTCTGGTCTTGCAAAAAAACCATATTTTTCAGGGCACCATCTTTGACAATATCCGTTACGGCAAAACTACTGCCTCAATGGAAGATGTAATTGAGGCGGCAGAAAAAGCCTCGATTCATGAGCAGATTTTACAGTTACCGGATGGCTATGACAGCGATGCCTTGATGCTGTCTGGCGGCCAGCAGCAACGGATTGCCTTGGCACGGATGTTCCTGAAAAATCCACCGATCATTTTTCTGGATGAACCGACGGCGAGTCTGGATGCAATTGCCACGGAACAGATCAAACAAAGTCTGGACCAGATCAAGCAAGGCCGTACCGTGATCATCATTTCGCATAGCCTGTCGCAGATTATTGATGCAGATTATACCTATGTAATGAAAGAAGGAACGATTGCCGAACATGGCGAGCACGACCAGCTTTATCATCAGCAAGGCGTGTATAAGGAAATCTTTGATGCGATGGCCAAAAGCCTGAATATTGAAAAAATTGCCAAAACTTTTGAAGATGATGCTGAGGAAGAAACTCATAGTTAGCTTTTCTATCCCAATAAAAAACCTCCGAGCTGGAGGTTTTTTTATTTAAGTCTGGAACGTTTAACGCTGAACTTTCTGTTCAATTTCTTCAACGCTGGTATGACGCACATCAAAACCTTTGACCATATAGATCACCTGTTCCGAAATATTCCGGGCATGATCGCCAATTCTTTCTAGCGAACGCAGCACCCATAATACATTGATGACACGACTGATATGCCGCGGATCTTCAATCATATAAGTCATAAGCGTACGTGTGGCTGATTGATACTCACGGTCAATATCCGCATCTGCCAACATGACCTTCAAAGCTTGATCTACATCCAGACGCGCAAAAGCATCCAGTGCATCATGAATCATCACCCGCACCTGGTTGCCAATATGCCGGGTTTCCATATAACCGCGCGGTGAGCCACCCTCTTCACACAAGCTTTGTGCAATTCGGCCTATTTTTGAGGCTTCATCGCCAATCCGTTCCAGATCGGTATTGGCCTTGGACATGGCAAGCACCATACGTAAATCAATCGCGGCAGGATGACGGCGCGCCAGAATCAGGGTCAGCGCTTCATCAATATCTCGTTCCATCTGATTGACGACATTGTCTTGAAACTGCACATCTACTGCCATTGAGACATCTGTGTCCAATAAGGCATGAATGGCATTAGCTACCTGCTGTTCTACCAGTCCGCCCATCGTCATGAATTTGGTATTTACGTCCTGCAATTCTTCATTAAATTGCGAAGAAATGTGATGACTTAATACAGGATTATTTGGACACAAGGAAAGCTACTCCTGAACGATAGAGGACAATGATCAATAATAAATCATATTAAAGCATATCTATGATGAAAGTTTGATGACAATAGTAGCCTCATAGAGGCTGAGGCGAATCATATTCAATCAGCCAGGCATTCAGCTCTGCCAGTTCCTTTTCGGTTAACTGCCCGACCGAGGCCTGCAATTGCAGCACATGCAACAGATAATCATATTTGGCATTCAAATAATCGGTCTTGGCAGAAAAGGCATTACGCTGTGCCAGCAACACATCGACCATGGTTTTTAAGCCTTCCTGATATTGGGCTCTGGACGCTTGTGAGACAATTTCCGAAGAGTCCATCGCGGCTTTACGTGCATTCAGTTTGGCCTGATCGGTTTCTACCTGCATAAAGGACTGTTTCACATCGGTATTGGCTTTACGGATGGCTGCATCCAGTTGCGCTTCACTTTTTTGCACATTAACGCCGGCCTGACGGATACTTTTTTGCGTGCGTCCACCGCTAAATACATTCCAGTTCACCTCCACCCCAATCTGGTCGAAATCTCCATTGCTGGACATGATCGTAGCCGGACTTTGCTTTAAATAGCCATAGGTTCCGACCGCTTCGACCTGCGGATAGAGCGCAGCCTGTTCGACCCGTTTGGCATCTTCAGAATAGCGCTTTTGCAGACGCGCTTGCAGAATATTCAGATTTTGGCTTTGTGCTAATTCGGTCCAGAACTGCATATCACTTGGAACCGGTTTCTGGAACTGGAAATCGTTGCGTAATACCGCCAGATTTTCCTGATAAGGGCCGATTAACTGTGCCAGCTGTTCTTGGGCCAGTACCAGCTGAACTTGAGTCGAAATCCGGTTGGCTTGGGCACTTTGATACTGGGCATTGGCTTCACTGACCTCACTGCGTGCTACCAAACCTTCTTTCAGTTTGGCATTCATCATGCGTAACTGTTCAGACAGCGCCTGCTCTTCCTGTAAATAGGCCGTAGTCAAAGACTGCTGACGCAAGACATTAAAATAGGCTTCGGCCACCTGTAAAATATGCTGCTGTTTTTGCAAGCGCAGATTGACTTCACTCAGTTCGACCGAGGTCTTGACCTGCTTATAGCCTTGCCAGGCATCCCAGCGGAATAAAGGCTGACGTGCAGTAACTGCCACCTGACGGGTTGTAGTACTTGAGGTAGTCAAACTGGCAAATTGTGGATCGGCCGGTGTATCGGTCGACTGGTTTTTACGGGTCACATTCCCAGATAAAGTCACGGTCGGCAGCAAATTTCCGCTGGCAATCCCCAGATTGAGCTGATCGGCCTGATACTGCAACACATTCGCCTGCCAGTTCGGGTCATTTTGCTGGGCACGCGCATAGGCTTCTTGCAAATCCAGTGCAAAAACTGCCGGACTACTTGCCAATATCCCCGCCATGACACTGAGTTTTAGTTTCATTTTATAGTGTTCATCCCTAACAGCCATTCAGATCAAAAAATGCTGGCGCTTTAAGCTAAGCCATACTAAAGAGATCTCTTCGATTTTTACGTATGATTTTTATTAACTTTTTAATATAACTATCGGGTTTTATCCACGATTAATTCAATTTTCAAGACCTCTGCCTGCAATGTAACAAAGCAATTCACAATACTAAACATAGTATTTTAATTTGATCTATACAATATACCTCCCAGTAAGGCCGTTATTTTCTGAATTCACCTATACAGAGTCCTGAAGCACAGTGTTAATGCCATTCCCGTCGATATTCAAAGCCTGTTTCATTGCCGGCAGTTTGCTGTTTCTGGGAGGCTGTCAGCAGCCCTCAGAATCACAGCTCCAGATTGAACAGCCTGAAGCGAGTCAAGCCCAAAGTCCAGTCAATGACTTCAGCCTCATGTGCCAGAATATTGAAAAAAATATGTCCCAGATTAATGACCAGCGTACGACTTTTGCGCTGGAACAGATTAATCAGGATCTTAAAGTGTGCCTGCCCTTAATGGAACTGGCCGAGCAGAAAAATCTGATGCTGCGCTCTACCGAAATGTATCAGCGCTTTTTGGCTGTGGACCGTACCGAATTTCAGCAACGCGCCTTTGAGCAGTATGCACTGGAAATGGCCCAGCATCCGACCATTCAGCATGCGCATTTTCAACAGCTTACCTCACGTGACCAGTATCTGTTAAAACACAAGGGGCAGGCTTATGTAGAACTCCTGGATCTGGGAGATGGCACTTTACATTATCGCCGCAGTCCGGAATATCTGGCGCGTATTTTTGCTCCTTATTTACCGGCCGCTGAAAAAGCCTTTATTGAAAATCTGGCGGAACAGAATATGGAACCAGTACTGGTGGAAAAACGCCTGCAGATTGAAGCCGCTGATATTGCAGCCCGCAGCCTGCTTTGGGAAGATTATCTCAAGACTTATCCGAATAGCAGTTATAAACGCGATGCTGAATATCTGCTGAAGCAATATACCTATTTCCTGTTTAGAGGTACCGAGCAATCACCGGTGTCTGAAGATTATCGCGACCGTTATGCGGTCGATACCAGTCATCTGGAAACTATTATTGAACTGTCGAGCGGTCAGAAATCAACACTATCCACACAGGCACGCTTATTTCTGGAATTTCTGGACATGACTCCGGAACAGCGCCAGCAAGCCTTGCCTGCCGATTATAGAAACCGCTCGGAAGCAGAACAGATTCTGTACTATGCCCAGATCAGTCCACCCTCACAAAAATATGATAAAGACTGTTTTACCGATGCCATCTGTATCTAGTTGGGATCAGTTTCACCTTCAATCAGTAGGACCATGTCTAAATCAATCCTCGCTTAAAGTTGAGCGATTTAGACCTGTTTATTCTGCCTAAACTGAGCTAAGCTTTAGCCTCGCTTGACGGAGCGCGAGTAATGCCTCGCTGAGATCATGTGATTCCTTTTATCGTTATCAGGAATTGAGCATGAGTACCGTTGAACCTGATCAGGTTAATACCTGCGTAGGAATCAAGCCAGCTAAAAACCCAGCCCTTGCTTTATCTGTTCAGGATAAATCTGCCTACGTTTTTGGTCGTGCTTGATTCGTTGATGTCATTCATAAGGATCATAGCCATGAACCAGTTAACGAATCTTTCTTCTGAAACTACTCTCTCCGCTCATGAACAGGAAGCACGCGATTTAATGCGAATTCTGCCTGCCTCACGTAAAGTCTATCTGCAAGGCTCCCGTCCTGATATTCAGGTACCGATGCGGGAGATTTCCTTAAGTGAAACCCCGACCAGTCTGGGCGGTGAACATAATCCGCCATTAATGGTCTATGACACGTCTGGTGTTTATACTGACCCCGATGTGACGATTGACCTGAACAAAGGTCTGCCGAATATTCGTGAAAGCTGGATTGAGCAGCGCAACGATAGTGAAATTCTGGATCAGCTCAGTTCTGAATTTGGCCGCCAGCGTTTACGCGATATCCGTACCGCTGCGATCCGTTTCGCGCATATTCAAAAACCACGCAAAGCCAAATGCGGCCGCAACATCACCCAGATGCATTATGCCAAGCAAGGCATTATCACACCGGAAATGGAATACATTGCCATTCGTGAAAACCTGCGTCAACTCGATGGTGTCGATATGCGCCAGCATCCGGGCCAGAATTTTGGTGCAAAAAACCTGACTGAAATTACGCCAGAATTTGTGCGTCAGGAAGTCGCCGCCGGCCGCGCGATTATTCCGGCCAATATCAATCATCCGGAACTGGAACCGATGATCATCGGGCGTAATTTTCTGGTCAAAATCAATGCCAATATTGGTAATTCTGCACTCGGTTCAAGTATCGAAGAAGAAGTCTCGAAAATGACCTGGGCGACACGTTGGGGCGCAGATACGATTATGGACCTCTCGACCGGCCAGAATATTCATGAAACCCGTGAATGGATTATCCGCAACTCTCCTGTACCAATTGGAACCGTACCGATCTATCAGGCACTGGAAAAAGTCAATGGTGTGGCCGAAGACCTGACCTGGGAGATCTTTAAAGACACCCTGATTGAACAGGCTGAACAAGGTGTGGACTATTTCACCATTCATGCCGGCGTGCTTTTAAGATATGTACCGCTGACTGCCAACCGTTTGACCGGTATCGTATCGCGTGGCGGTTCGATCATGGCGCAGTGGTGTCTGGCACATCATCAGGAAAACTTCTTGTATACCCATTTCGATGAAATCTGCGAGATCATGAAAGCTTATGACGTATCGTTTAGTCTCGGCGATGGCCTACGTCCGGGCTGTGTGCAGGATGCCAATGACGAAGCGCAATTTGCCGAACTTCGAACTTTGGGCGAACTGACCCACCGTGCCTGGGAGCATGATGTTCAGGTGATGATTGAAGGCCCGGGCCATGTCCCGATGCATATGATCAAGGAAAATATGGATCTGCAACTGGAAGTCTGTAAAGAAGCACCCTTTTATACCTTGGGGCCACTCACCACCGATATCGCACCGGGTTATGACCATATTACTTCGGCAATAGGAGCCGCGATGATTGGCTGGTACGGCACCGCAATGCTGTGTTATGTGACGCCGAAAGAGCATCTCGGTTTACCCAATAAAAAGGATGTCAAAGACGGCATTATTACCTACAAGATTGCCGCACATGCAGCCGATCTGGCCAAAGGTCATCCGGGTGCGCAAGCCCGGGATAATGCCCTGTCCAAGGCGCGTTTTGAGTTCCGCTGGGAAGACCAGTTTAACTTGAGTCTGGATCCGGACACGGCGCGCAGCATGCATGATGAAACCATGCCGAAAGCCGCGCATAAATCCGCGCACTTTTGTTCCATGTGCGGACCAAAGTTCTGTTCAATGAAGATTAGCCAGAATGTTCGTGATTATGCCAGTCAACAGGCCAATCCTGATCAGCCGGCAAGCTCTCAGGCCGAAATTGAAGCCGGCATGAATCAGATGAAAGCCAGCTTCCACAACTCTGGTCAAAATTTATACCACAAACTATAAAACTGTAAAAAAAACAGTTGTCTTCAAAAAAAACTCAGATAGGATGAAAATAAATCAATTCATTCTATCTGAGCATATGAATATTATTAAACAGGCCTCTTATAATAAAAAAGACTTTCGCGTAGAGGCACGTGAGTTCTTGTACCAGGGATTTATTCAGGTAGAAAAAGTCAGCCTGAAACATCGTTTATTTAATCAGGAAAGCTCAACCCCTATTTTGCAACGTGAGCTGATTCATCGGCCAGAAGCAGCGGGTGTGCTGATGTACAATCATCAACAGCAGAAATTCGGCCTGATCGAACAGTTCCGGATTGGCGGACTGGATGATATCGACTCTCCTTGGCAACTCGAAGTAATTGCTGGCGTTCTGGATGGCGATGAAGCGCCTGAAACATGCATCCGTCGCGAAGCACTCGAAGAATCAGGCTGTACCCTGGATGAGCTGCAGCACATTTTCAGCTTCTATCCGTCCGCCGGGGCATGTTCCGAATTATTTCATTTATATGTGGCGCAGACCGAATTGCCTGAACAGGGCGGTATTTTTGGCATGCCGGATGAAGGTGAAAATATCCAGCTGCATATTCTGGATTATGCTGATATTCCGTCCTTGCTCAGGAATGGTCGCTTAAGAAATGCACCTGTCATTATGGCCTTGCAATGGTTGCAACAACATATTCATACTGCAGGAATATGTCTAAGGGGAAAGACATGAGTTTTCAGCAGTCAAGCATAAACACACAGCCAGATTGGACCATTATCCAGATTTCTGATACCCATTTGATGGATCGGGAAGAGCTGGAATTTGCCCGGATGAATCCCGAGCAGAGTTTTCACGAGGTGATGCAGCAGATCCAACAGCGCTTTCCCCAAATGGATGCACTGATTCATACTGGTGATCTGGCACAGGTGCCGGTCGAGCAGACTTATCAACGCTATTTAGCATTTGTCCAGTCTTTAAACGTGCCGTATTATCAGATTCCAGGTAACCATGACGATTCTCGGGTGTTCCCTTTTCACCAGCATGCGAATCAGGTACATGCCATTCATTTTGGCACCTGGACCATGATCCTGTTAAATAGTGCCGTTCAAGGCAAGATCGATGGCTGGGTGGAACAGGCTCAACTCGATCAATTGGACCAATTATTGCTTGAATTTAAGCATCAGCATGTCATTGTCGCTTGCCATCATCATCCTTTTGCGATGAAATCGTACTGGATTGATCAGCACCGGCTGAAAAATGCTGAAGATTTAAAAGATGTACTGGCTCGGCATCATAATATCAAGCTGGTTCTGTTTGGTCATGTGCATCAGGATTCCTGCAACGAATGGCATGGCATCTACTTTTTATCCACGCCATCGACCAGTGTGCAGTTTAAACCTAAAAGTGAAGATTTCGCGCTAGATCAGGCGGCACCAGGTTATCGTGTATTACATTTGCAACAAAATGGTGAGTTTGATACCTATATTGAACGGGTGGCATTGAGCCAGCAAAATATTAATACCGAAATTTCAGGTTATTAACTTTTCAATTTGTTTTTTTTGCATTACTTTATTGCAACCAAAGGAAATGTGATATGCATAGTCCAGACATCAAAGACTATCAATAAGCATAAAAAGTCTATATGATGACGGCCCCCATAGGAGGATAATCTTTCTACAGGGTGGATAAAAAACTGCATATCACCATATTTTTTGCGTAGCAATCATACGCATAGATGAGGAATGCCCTAAATGGCGAATGACAACCAAAATCAAGTCTTAGACAATCAAACTGATGTTGTAGAAGAGAAAGCTGCAAAGCGCGTACGCAAATCTAAGCCTAAAACGACTGACGGTGGTTCTACTGCTAGCTTATTTGGTATTGAACCTTATCAACCTAAAAAAAATGAAGAATACATGTCTGAAGGTCAGCTTCAGCATTTCCGCCAAATCTTGCTGGCTTGGAAAGCTGAGTTGATGTCAGAAGTGGATCGTACCCTGAATACGATGCAAGACGAAAATACTGCTCTTCCAGATGTGAATGACCGTGCGACTCAGGAAGAAGAGTTTGCGATTGAGTTACGTACCCGTGACCGTGAACGTAAACTGATTCGTAAAATCGAACAGTCGATCGAAGCAATCCAGAATGATGACTATGGTTTCTGTGAAACTTGTGGTATCGAGATTGGCTTGCGTCGTTTAGAAGCACGTCCAACGGCTACTTTATGTATTGACTGCAAAACCCTTGCAGAGATCAAAGAGAAGCAAAATAACGGTTAAGTATGTCTGTAAATAATCCTCCCCTAACCCCTCCTTTAAAAAAGGAGGGGGACAACAGGATGGCTTATGTGGGCCGGTTCGCGCCATCGCCAACCGGCCCTTTGCATTTTGGCTCCCTCATTACCGCAGTTGCCAGTTACTGCGATGCCAAAGCCAATCAAGGCACATGGCTGGTCCGGATTGAAGACACCGATATTCCCCGCATTTATCCCGGCAGCGAAGAGCATATCCTGCGTGCCATGGATGCCTTTCAGCTTGAACCTGATGCCGAAATCATTTTCCAGAAAGACCGTTTAGATATTTACGAAGACGTCATCCAGCAATTACGTCAGCAAGACCTAGTCTATGCCTGTCAATGTACCCGTAAAATGCTCGGTTCCAACCATATCTATCAGGATACCTGCCGCAACTTGGGTCTGGCTTTTGAGCATCAGGCCATCCGTTTAAAAGTTGAAGATGTTGAAATCTGTTTTGAAGACCGGCTGCAAGGTCAGCACTGTTCAGAACTGAAAAAAGATCTGGGCGATTTTGTCTTAAAACGTCGTGACGGCATTATGAATTACCAGCTGGCTGTAGTAGTCGATGACTATCTGCAAGGTATGACTCATGCGGTACGTGGAGCTGATCTTTTAGATAATACCGAACGGCAAATCTATCTGGGACAGTTACTCGGTTATCCGCGTCTGAGCTATATGCATCTACCGCTGGCAATGAATGATCAGGGGCAAAAACTGTCAAAACAGAATCTGGCCCAAGCACTGGATTTAACTCAGGCACCCCAATTATTAAAACAGGCACTTCAGGCTTTGCATCAGGCTGAAGTTGATTTGGACACTCCCGATCGGATGCTGCAACAGGCGGTAGTACAATGGGACATTGAGCGGATTCCACATACAACTGAGCTACAAGGTCACTATTTATAAAAACAGCTTTTCACTTAAGCTAGACTTCTAGAATGAAAAATTGATAGGAAGAAGAGTATGTTTTTTATTTTTGGCGTCGGCCCTAAAACCAAAACCATTGAGAAAAGCCAGTTTCTGTGTCCGGTCTGCCGTACCCGTTCGGGCTATGAGCTAAAACAGCAGCGTAATTATTTTTCTTTATTTTTTATACCCTTGATTCCACTTTCCAAGCCTAAATCTGCTTTTGTGACCTGTTCCAATTGTGGAACCGCAATGCCGAGCACGGTACTGGACCATGCTCAGCCAGAGCCAGGACGAAACTCCAATCTAGAAGCTTGATTCTTCGCGGCTTGGATTGACCTGACGCGTGGTCGAATCAATTTTCAGAATCAGACTGATCATGACCGCACAGATAATCAGGGATGAACCGCCATAACTAATAAATGGCAAGGTCAAACCCTTGGTCGGCAACATGCCCATATTCATACCGGCATTCACCAGAATCTGTAACAGGAAAATGATACTGATGCCATAAGCCAGATAGCCGGCACGCAAATATTGATGCTGCAAGGCGCGGTGTCCAATGCGGATACAGCAAACCAGCATGGTGAAGGACAAGATCAGGATGGTTGAAATGCCTAAAAAGCCAAATTCTTCACCCAAAATTGCCAGCATGAAATCGGTATGCGCCTCAGGCAAATAAGACATTTTCTGGATACTATGCCCCAAGCCTACCCCTGCCCATTCCCCACGGCCAAAGGCCATAAGGGCATTAGAGAGCTGATAACCGGTGCCTAAGGGATCTTCCCAAGGATTCGAAAAAGACAGCAGACGTTGCAGACGATACGGTTCCAACAGAATCGCGGCAGCAAATGCGCCGACCAAGGTCATAAAAGCCACACCGAACTGAATCCACGGCGCACCCGCCAGAAAGAACACGCCAAGCATGGTTAAGGTAATTACCACGGTTGCACCCAAGTCAGGCTCGAGAATAATCAAACCGACGGTAGCACCCATGATGGCACTTAAACGGACCAGACCCTTGATATTATTCCGTACTTCTTCCGCACGGCGCACCACGTAGTCTGCAGTAAAAATTGCCATCATCACTTTGGCGACTTCCGAAGCCTGTAAGGTAAAGCCTGCGATCCGAATCCAGCGTTTGGAACCATTGACTTCCGTCCCGACAAATAGCACGGCCACCAAAAGTACGATGGTAATAATCCACAAAAAGAAAGTGTTATTAAACCAGACTTTTAAGGGGATTTTATAAGCCAGAAAAGCTGCTACGGCAGCGACAAAAATCGAAATCCCATGTCGGCTAATATAGTGAAACGGATTTTCATGCATACGTTCTGCATAGGGCATCGAGGCCGATGCCACCATGATCGAACCAATGCAGAGCAAAGCCAACACACAGAAAATCAATACATTCCGTGGATTCACTTCAGCAGGTATTCTAGGTATCCACTGCGTATAAAATTGATTTAATTTATTGATCGTAGTCTGAGCAAACCCAGCCATATCACGAATCCTTGTTATTCTTAATTGAGTTCATTCACATACGCAACAAACTTGCGACCACGCTCAGGATAACCCGAGAACATATCAAAACTTGCGCATGCAGGAGACAATAGCACGACATCATGTGCCTGAGTGTGCTTTTGGCAGATTTCTACTGCCTGCTGCAAGCTGTCCGCATGAATCAGTTCAGTCGTACCCGCAATCGCTGCTTCAATGACGGGACGATCTTCACCGATTAATACCGCTACTTTGGCATATTTGCTTAATGATTCACGCAAGGCTTTAAAGTCCTGCCCTTTGCCCTGACCACCGAGAATAATCGCGACCTTCCCGCCTTGGGCTTCAATGGCCATGCCGAGACCGTCCAGTGCTGCCAAGGTTGCGCCGATATTGGTACCTTTGGAGTCGTTATAATAACGTACGCCTTGCACTTCTTTAACGAATTCACAGCGATGTTCCAGACCTTTAAAGGTCTTTAAGGTATTCAACATGCTTTCCAGTGGCAGGCCAATCGCTTCACCCAGCGCCAGACAGGCTAAGGCATTGGCAACATTATGCGTGCCCTGCATATACATCTCGGTACTTTTCAGCAGACGCTCACGACCACGCGCCAGCCAGATGCTGCCATCCGTATCCTTGAGAATACCGTACTGGTTCATATCTGGCGCATTCAGGCCGAAGCTTTGCATCGGTGTTACGTCTGGTACCAACGGACGGGTCAAAGAGTCATCACGGTTATAGACGACTTTTTTCACACCCTGGAAAATCCGGTGTTTCGCCGTGTGATAACCCATCATATCGCCATGACGATCGAGATGATCTTCACTCATGTTCAAGACAACAGCGACTTCAGCCGCCAAATTTGAGGTGGTTTCCAGCTGAAAACTGGACAGCTCGAGTATATAAAGCTCAGGATCGTCTTTGGTGAGGTCTAGCGCAGGACGGCCTAAGTTACCACCGACAGCGACTTTTTTACCTGCATCTGCTGCCATTAAACCAATCAAGGTCGTCACGGTACTTTTGGCATTAGAACCGGTAATCGCCACAATAGGCTTATCCGTAGCACGGCGTAAAATCTGGATTTCACTGACTACCGGAATACCCGTGTTAATCGCTGCCTGAATCTCAGGAAGTTTAGGATCAAGCCCCGGGCTGATCACGATTTCTTCTGCAGACAGCAATAGCTCTGCATCAAACTGACCGAAACTGGTCTGAACCTCAGCCGGAATCTGGTCATGTCCTGGCGGGTTAGCTCTAGAATCTGTTACTGCAACGCGGTAGCCCTGACTATGCAAGAAATTGACTGCTGCAACACCTGATATTCCGAGTCCTGCAACGACTTTTAACCCACCACGTTGTATTAACATTTTCGCCCCATATTTTGGTCTATTTTGAAACTGACGAAATGGTAGCACTTTGCTGTTTTGAATGCCTTTTCTGATTGGCCTTTCTGCACATTTTTTTTGTGTCCATGCGTAAAAAAGCCGTCATGATCATGACGGTTTTTAAAATTCAGCCAGAAAAAGAAATTATTTCCATTTCACCGCTTGTTGGGCTGGCTTTTCCTCTACACTTTTTTCTGAAACTGGGCAGGCACAGTTGCCACCACAGCCTGCAGCCATACCCGGTTGCAGCCATTTGGCCAGACGCTGCCAGCCCTTAGCTGCACAGGCATCAGACAGCTTCTGGAAGACTGAGTTAGAGGTGTTCGGAAACACCTTTTTAAAGACAACCAGCATGCTCCAAAGCACCAGTGCTGTCACAATTAGAATTTCAATCATCTCAATCTCCCATACATATACAATGCAGCAAACTCAATTGGCCAAGGCCAAGCTGAGATTTAGCCCAAATAATATGAAGCAATTTGATAAGTCAGGAATGACATGAAATATGCCAGACCAAACAGGTAAATCGTCATGATACTGACAGTTTTCCAGGAACCCGTTTCACGTTTAACCGTTGCCAGGGTCGCCAGACAATGCGGTGCATAAATAAACCACACCAGCAAAGACAAACCTGTCGCCACTGACCAGCCCAGATCACCTCCACCGCTGATCAGCGCAGCCAGACCTTCAGACATCGCATCTTCATCAACTGCCGACATCGCATAGACTGTGCCCAGTGCTGCAACGACCACTTCACGCGCTGCCATCGCCGGAATCAGGGCAATACAGATCTGCCAGTTAAAACCGAGGGGTGCAAAGATCGGCTGCATCAGATGACCGAGCATCCCTGCCAATGAATAATCAATGGCCGGCAAGGTTGCGCCTTCTGGCGGCTGCGGGAAAGTACACAGGAACCACAGCACAATCGATAAGGCGAAGATGATGCCACCGACACGTTTCAAGAAGATTTTGCCGCGATCCAGCAAGCCGATCCAGACGTTCTTCAGATCCGGAAAACGATAGCTTGGCAGTTCCATCAGCAGCATGTGCTGTGATTTATCTTTGTGGAAGAATTTCAACACAAAAGATACTACCAAGGCACTCACGATACCCGCCATATACAGACCAAAAAGCACCAGACCTTGCAGATTCAGGAAACCCCAGACCGTTTGTGATGGTATAAATGCTGCAATCAGCAAGGCATAAACTGGCAAGCGCGCCGAACAGGTCATTAAGGGTGCAACAAAAATCGTGGTTAAACGATCTCGCGGATCACTAATGGTCCGCGATGCCATGATGCCAGGAATGGCACAGGCAAAGCTGGACAATAACGGAATAAAGGCACGTCCTGACAAGCCTGCTTTAAACATCAGCTTATCTAATAGAAAAGCAGCACGCGGTAAATAACCCGATTCTTCCAGTACCAGAATAAAGAAGAACAGAATCAGAATTTGTGGCAGGAACACCACCACGCCACCGGCACCGGCAATAATCCCATCCACCACCAGGCTATTCAGTAAGGGATGCGAAATATATTCGCCGAGGAACTCACCCAGCCAGCCGAAGAAGGTTTCAATCCCATCCATAAATGGCGCAGCCCAGGCAAATACCGCCTGGAAAATCACGAACATCATCACGGCCAGACTAATTAAGCCCAATACCGGATGCAGAAAAATCTTGTCAAGAAAATCGGTACGTTTATCTTCCTGATCGACGAAATTGACGACGTCATTCAGAATATTTTCCACACGCTGGTGACTGTCACCTTTCAGGCCACTGAGTTCGGTCTGTGGTACAGAATACTTGCCTTGATCTAGCGCATTTTTCAGGTTTTCAATGCCTGAACTGCGCACAGCCACCGTTTCTACCACAGGTACGCCCAGTCGCTCAGACAGCTTCTGGGTATTGATCTGCATGCCACGACGGCGTGCTTCATCCATCATGTTCAGCACGACCAGCACTGGACGACCCAGCGCAATCATTTCCAGCACCAGACCCAAATGCAATTTCAGATTGGTGGCATCTACCACACACAAAAATGCATCCTGCTCCTGCTCTTCCGCAATTTTACCTTGTACGACGTTGCGGGTAATTTCTTCATCCGGACTGGTGGCATCCAGACTATAAGTCCCCGGCAAATCCAGTACCCGTACCGCTTTGCCTGAAGCAAGCTGAAACGTACCGACTTTACGTTCAACCGTCACACCCGCATAGTTACCGACTTTTTGGCGCGTTCCGGTTAAATGGTTGAATAATGAAGTTTTACCGCAGTTAGGGTTACCGACAAGGGCAATACGTAATGTATCACTCATGCCGACACCGCCTGTTCGATTTCAATTTTGGCTGCTTCTGATTTACGCAAAGCAAAACGTGTGAATCCAACTTGAATCAAAATGGGATCTCCACCAAAAATACCTTTAGTAATGACCTGTACCTTTGTACCTGGTACAAAGCCTAAAGTTTCCAAACGACTCGCGACGACATCGTGTAGAGCACTTTCACCATCAGTTGTTCGACTCACTTTTCGAATGATGGCAATTTGTTTTGCTTTTAAATCAGACAAACGCACCGTGAAATTCCTAAACTATTTTGTACAGTATACAAACAAATGAGAATAATTAACAAATAAGATTAATTACATTTCGATTTAGCCTTATACCACATCGACACTGTCATAAAATTAAACTACAGTGGAGAATACCAATCCCGATTATCGCTTTTTCAGATCAGATCCTTTCACCCTATGCTGAATAAAAAACCCCGTATTCCTGCCCCTGTCCAGATTCCTGATGCGTTCAGTTATTTACAGGGTTTTCGTGATTATCTGATTGCGCAAACGGTCAGCCCGCATACCCGCAATGCCTATTTGTCCGATCTGGTGCAATGTGCAGAATGCCTGAGCAAGCCTCTACCGGAATGGAATCATGATGATATTTCTGATGTACTGATTGCGCTGACCAAACAGCAAAAAAGTCCACGTTCGATTGCCCGCTGCCTATCTGCCTTGCGCTCATTTTATAAATTTCTGCGTGAGCAGAAACTTCGTAGTGACAATCCGGTGGCTGCACATAAAACCCCGAAACTGGGCCGGGCCTTACCCAAAGATCTCTCCGAAGCTGATGTCGAAGCCCTGATTCATGCCCCTAATATCAACACGGCATTAGGACTGCGTGATCGAGCCATGTTCGAAGTGCTGTATGCCTGCGGACTCCGGGTGACCGAACTGATTAACTTACGTCTGGAACTGATCAACTTAAAACAGGGGTATTTACGTATCGTCGGTAAGGGCAATAAAGAACGCCTGGTTCCGATGGGACAAATGGCTTGTGAATGGGTAGAAAAATATCTGAACGAAGCCCGTCCGCAACTGTATAAGACTTCGACCGATTATCTGTTTCTGACCCAGCATGGCGGCATCATGAGCCGGCAGAATTTCTGGTATGCGATTAAGCGTTATGCGCTGCAGGCCGGCATTCAGTCCGAACTGTCACCGCATACCTTACGTCATGCCTTTGCGACACATTTACTCAATCATGGCGCAGACTTACGCGTAGTGCAGATGTTGCTCGGGCATAGTGATCTGTCTACCACCCAGATTTATACCCATGTGGCACAGGTACGGATGCAACAGCTGCATGCCACCCATCATCCACGTGCTTAAAACATATCCGGATGGAATAAACTGAGAAGTTTGACGTGTGGGTATTTTTTTTTGTTATGCTAATACTCTGTTTTTAATCCAAGAAGAAAAGGGTTTTTTATGACATTTGCCCGCTCAAAAATTTTTATGGCTTGCACACTTGCTGCTGGTTTGGGTCTGACTGCGTGTTCCAATTCCACTAACAACGATAAAAAGCAAGAGTTGACTGCAAGCGCACCGGCGACGGGCGAAGCCTCTACCCTGACAGAACGTAATGCAGAACAGCGTCTGGCGTCTACGTTGGAAAAGCATTTCAAAACTGCTGGCATCAGTGCCAAAATTACCGACATTAAAGCCACTGAAGTTCCAAACCTGTACTGGGTGAGTCTGGAAGGCATGTCTGCGGTCTATGTCACCAGTGACGGTAAATACCTGATTCAGGGCGATGTGATCCGTCTCGGCGACAAACAGCTACACAATGTCAGCGAAAACCTGCAGGCAGGCATCAACAATAAACTCTTTGCTGAACTCAAGCCAGCAGACTTGCTGGTCTATCCAGCTAAAGGCAAAGCCAAGCATGTGGTCTATGTGTTTACCGATGTCAGTTGTCCGTATTGCCATAAATTCCATGAGCAAATGGATGAGATGAATGCCAAAGGCATTGAAGTGCGTTATATCGCCTGGCCGCGTGGTGAACAGCATATGCCGGCCATGGAAGCGATCTGGTGCAGTGCTGACCGCCGTAGTGCCTTTGACCAGGCGATTTCAGGCGCACAGATTAGTGCAGAGAAGTGTGAAAATCCTGTTCAAGATCAATATCAAATGGGTCTGAAGATGGGCGTGAATGGTACCCCTGCCATTTATAATTCAGCAGGTACTTATCTGGGTGGTTACCTGTCTACATCGGAATTATTGAATCGGCTTAAATAACTCATTTTAATACGTTATTTAACTTTAATTTATAGATAAAGATATTCTGAAAATGACCCTAGAGTCAGGCGGTTTTTTTAGCTATGATCTAGGTTCTTGTAAAAAACTGTTTAATTTGGAGTGTGACGTGAAACCAGTTCGTCTGGCAATCCTCGGTCTTGGTACTGTAGGTGGTGGTGCCTTGAAACTATTAAAAGAAAATGCTGCTGAGATCAAACGTCGCACCGGTCGTGAAATTGAAATTACCCATGTAGGCACCCGTCGTCCACGTCCTGATCTGGATCTGCCAGAATCGGTCAAACAAAGTGCTGATTTGATGGACATCGTGCGTCAACCTGATGTAGACGTGGTGGTTGAAGTCATGGGCGGAATTCATCCTGCCTATGAAGTCATCATGGAAGCCATGAAACATGGCAAACATATTGTAACCGCCAACAAAGCACTCTTGGCTGAACACGGTAATGAACTGTTTAAAGCGGCTGAAGACAATGCCGTGCAAATTGCCTATGAAGCCGCAGTGGCTGGTGGCATTCCAATTATTAAAGTGATCCGTGAAGGTTTGGCAGCCAACAAGATTGAATGGCTGGCCGGTATTATTAACGGCACAGGTAACTTCATTCTTAGTGAAATGCGTGAAAAAGGCCGCGCTTTTGAAGATGTGCTGAAAGAAGCGCAAGAACTGGGTTATGCCGAAGCCGATCCGACCTTTGACGTGGAAGGCATTGACGCAGCACACAAGCTGACGATTCTGGCCTCATGTGCCTTTGGTATTCCACTTCAGTTTGACAAAGTCTTTACTGAAGGCATTGGCAAAGTCACGGCACAAGATGTGAAATATGCCGAAGACCTCGGTTTCCGGATTAAACATCTGGGCATTGCACGCCGTACTGATGCCGGGATTGAACTCCGTGTACACCCGACCCTGATTCCAGATGACCAGCTAATTGCCAATGTCAATGGTGTGAAAAATGCGGTTCTGGTACAAGCCAATGCGGTTGGCCCAACACTGTACTATGGTGCTGGCGCGGGTGCTGGACCAACAGCTTCTGCGGTGGTTGCCGATGTCGTCGATATTGTCCGCGACATCATTTACACAGAAGACGGTGCAGGCACCATTCCACAACTGGCTTTCGAAGCGCTCAGTGATTTACCGATCTTGAGTCGTGAACAAATGACTACCGGCTATTACATCCGTATTAATGCCGAAGATCAGATGGGCGTGCTTGCCGATGTCACCACGATTTTAAGCCGTGCCGGCATTAGTATTGATGCGATCATGCAGCAACCGCGTTTATCCAAAGACCTTATTCCTATCGTGATTCTGACTGATCCAGTCAAGGAATCAAAAATGGATGCAGCGCTTTCACAAATTCAAGCATTACCCGTCATTCATGGCGAAATTGTACGAATTCGTTTAGAATCGCTTGATAATTAATCGGGTTGAGGGGAGGATTCCCCTTGCCAAGCTCTACACACAATTGGAACATCATCATGTCGAATGCCAATCGTTATACTGGTTTAGTTGACCGCTATCGCGACCGTTTACCAGTGTCTGCAACTACTCGTGCGATCTCTTTGGGTGAAGGTAATACTCCACTGATCAAGCTTGAGAATATTCCACGCATTATTGGTAAAGATGTTGAAATTTATGTGAAGTACGAGGGCTTAAACCCGACTGGTTCATTTAAAGACCGCGGTATGACTATGGCGGTGACCAAAGCCGTTGAAGAAGGCTCTAAAGCCATCATCTGCGCATCTACTGGTAACACCTCTGCGGCGGCGGCTGCATATGCTGCGCGTGCCGGCATCAAAGCATTCGTACTCATCCCGGAAGGCAAAATTGCCATGGGTAAAATGGCTCAAGCGATGATGTATGGTGCGATCACCATGCAAATTCGCGGTAACTTCGATGACGGTATGCGTCTGGTCAAAGAAGTTGCCGATCAGGCACCGGTAACGATTGTAAACTCAATCAACCCCTACCGCCTGCAAGGTCAAAAAACCATTGCTTACGAGATCGTTGAAGCTTTAGGTCGTGCACCGGATTATCACTGCCTGCCAGTCGGTAACGCGGGTAACATCACTGCGCACTGGATGGGTTATACCGAAGCGGTTGCCAACCAGTCGAAAGAAGAATTTGAGCAAGTCGTTTACGATGCTGAAACTGATGCTTTCACTGGTCCTAAACCGGCAGGCTTGCCAATCATGGCAGGTTATCAAGCGTCTGGTGCTGCACCTTTCCTTCGTGGCGGTCCAGTAGAAAATCCGGAAACTGTTGCAACTGCGATTCGTATCGGCAATCCGCAAAGCTTCAATCATGCTAAAGCGGTTGTTCGTGATTCAAACGGCTGGTTTGATGAACTGACTGATGCGGAGATTCTTGAAGCTCAACGTCTGCTTTCTATGTATGAAGGTGTATTCGTAGAGCCTGCGTCTGCTGCGTCTGTCGGCGGCGCGATCCGTGACATTAAAGCGGGTAAAATTGCTGAAGGTTCAGTGATCGTATGTACCGTAACGGGTAACGGTCTGAAAGATCCAGACACTGCCATCAAGCAATGTGCTGATGCTGTGATGCTGTCGATTGATGCGACCATGACTCAAGTTAAAGACTCTATTCTGTCGAATATGTAATTTCGGCCAGAATTAAAAAAACCCTGCAAGTGCAGGGTTTTTTTTTATGAACCAATCAATTAGATTCGTTTAGGTTGCTGGCTAACCCAACTCATTAAACGGGTCGCATCATTGGTACGCGCCTGTGAGCTGTTTGCACCTAAAAGTACCACTGCCACAGGACGGTTATTCAGAGTGGTGTGCATCACCACACAGCGCCCTGCTTCATTAATAAAACCGGTTTTAGAAATATTGATATTCCAGCCGCCATTACGTACCAAGGCATTGGTATTATTAGATTTCAATACACGATAACCCAAGTTAAAGTCATAGCTTGGCGTGGTCGAGAACTGACGAATCAGGCCGTATTGAGAGGCAGTATTCACCAAAATCCCTAAGTCACGAGCTGATGCCACGTTGCCCGGATGCAAACCTGTCGACTCCATGAAGTGGGTAGAATTCATGCCGAGCTCTTTGGCTTTGGCATTCATTTTGGCAATAAATGCTGATCGACCACCCGGATAGGTTCGTGCCAAAGCGGCAGCAGCCGGGTTCTCGGACTTCATCAGAGCAAATAATAAAGCTTCAGCACGGTTCATGCTGTCTCCTGCTCTTAGCGTCGAGCTTGAGCTTTTACAACCTGAACAGGAAAAATCAGCCTGTTGCAGGGTGATTTTTTCCGACATATTCAGACGTGCATCAGAAATCACCACCGCTGTCATCAGCTTAGTAATCGATGCAATCGGATAGGCAGTATTGGTATTTTTGCTAAACAGCACTTCACCGGTTTGTGCATCCATGACCAGTGCAGCCCGTGCATTGACAGAAGGTTGATTACTAAAATGATTCGTATCAATAATCTGTGGCGCAGTATAAGCAGGTTTGGCTGCTGTTGGCGCTGCTGTGCCGGCCTGACGCAAAGTGGTAGTCACTGTGGCTGAACCGGGTGGCGACGGCTCATTGGCAGAGGCATTAAAATCATCGCTCATTAACTGGTTAACTTCTTCAGAAGACCAACTAATGCTGGAACCGCCCTCTGCCGTGCTAGAATTCATAATGATTTCAGCAAAACTTGTCGTGCTCATGCTGATTAACACGGACAGGCCGAGTAGATGCCTTAAAGACTTGTTTATTTTCTTCACTATTCCTTCACTCAACTAACAGAGGTAAGATTGATTTGCGTATTACCTCTAATATGCCTTACATTTAAACACAATGCCGAACATTTTTTGTTCTTGACACTGTGTGATAAGTTTCAGATTTAATCTTGCGAATAGGATTGCTAATTTTGTACTTTCATTGCAAGCTTATTTTGCTTTATGTAACAAAAAAATGATTTTTTTAACAGAGGGAGAGCGTAGGTGATCACAGTTTTAGTTGTGGACGACCATGAATTAGTTCGTACTGGAATTTGCAGAATGCTAGAAGACCATGCGGAGGTTCAGGTAATTGGACAAGCTGAATCTGGTGAAGAAGCGATCTCTCTAGTTCGTCAACATCATCCTGATGTAGTTTTGTTAGATGTGAATATGCCGGGCATTGGTGGCGTAGAAACCACGCGCCGTCTACTTCAGAGTGCGCCGGAAACCAAAGTTTTGGCGGTTAGCGGTTTAGCAGAAGAGCCTTATCCGTCCCTGTTATTGAAAGCCGGTGCCAAAGGTTATATCACCAAAGGGGCCCCGATTTCGGAAATGGTCCGTGCGATTAACAAAGTCATGCAAGGCGGCAAATATTTCAGTGCAGACATTGCGGAACAGTTAGCAAGCTCTTACCTTTCTGATACACAACAATCGCCTTTTGATGCATTGTCAGAGCGTGAAATGCAAGTCGCGATGATGGTCGTGAATTGTATCAGCGCCCAGGAAATTGCCGACAAGCTCTTTGTGAGTGTTAAAACCGTGAATACTTATCGTTACCGTATTTTTGAAAAACTGAATATCGATAGCGATGTTAAACTGACTCATCTGGCCATGCGCTATGGACTCATTAAACCTTAGCTTTTAACGATTTCCGGTGCATATGGCACAACAAAAAAACTATGCTGAACTGAATCAATACCATCTCGGTATCTGGTACAGCGCTTATCGTCTGCTGATCAGCACCGGTTTGTTGCTGATTTTTATGCTGACCTACCCCGAACTCACCACCGATTATCAATACCCGCAGCTGTATTATTATGCACTGGGAATCGGGGTTGCGATCAATACCGTACAGCTGTTTGTGCTGAAATGGATCAGACGCCTGATCCAGCCGCAGCTGATTATGATTTTCTTTAGCGATGTCTGCGTTTTAAGTTTGCTGACTTTGGCGAGCGACGGTCCTAATCTGCAAATTGGGCTGTTGTTTGTGATTACCATCTTTTCTGCATCTTTATTATTAGATGCAAAAAAGGCCTTGGTCGTCACCCTCATTGCAGTCATTAGTGTTATTTATCAGCATTTTATCGGCAGTATTTTTGCGTTTTCTTCACTCAGCAATATCAGTAATAGCGCCCTGCTGGCCTTTTTGTTTTTTGTGGTTTATGGCACTGGACAAATTGCCGTGCGCCGTTTTCAGATTCTGGAAAATTTGAATTTTTCTCAATCGCTGGAACTGCATCGCTTACAGAATATTAACCGCTATATTCTGGAACAGATTGAAACCGGTTATCTGGTTCTGGATGAAAACTATCATGTGGTACTCAGTAATCCTGCCGCCTGTAATCTTCTTGGAATTGAGTCCAAATACGGCCATGAGAAATTTACTTTATCTCAATCACAGCCAGATTTATTTGAACTGATCCATTTTGAAACGCTAGAAAATGGTGAGCGCTTTCAGTTTGAATCCCAGCAAAGTCGCTATAATATTCATGTGCAGGTGCAAAAACTGATTGTGCCGCATCAGACTCTAATGCTACTGGTGTTACAGGATGCCAAAAAACTGAATCAGCAGGTGCAGCAACTTAAACTTGCTGCACTGGGTCAACTCTCAGCCAGTATTGCCCATGAAATTCGTAACCCCTTGGCGGCCATTGTGCAGGCCAATGATTTGTATCTGGACTCAGAAACTGAACAGCAACAGCTACTCCAGCAGATGATTGGCCGACAGGCGACCCGGATTGACCGGATTATTCAGGACACGCTGAATATGGTCAAAAATAAAGAAACCCACCCGATACCGATTCATCTCAATGAATTTATCCCGTTATTTATCCAGGAAGATCTGGCCGATATTCGCGATCAGATTCAATTTAATATTGATATCCCGCTAGTGATTCAGTTTGATGAAGCACAATTCCGGCAAATCCTGATTAATCTGATTCGTAATGCCATTCGTCACAATTCAGCAGATGCAGCCTATATTCAGCTGAATGTGCATCCTTATGAACATCGGGTCTGGATTGATGTACGGGATTTTGGCTCTGGCGTAGCCGTACATGATCAAGCTCTATTGTTCAAACCCTTTTTTAGCACATCGATTAGTGGTACCGGATTAGGATTGTATTTATCACATAGTTTTTGCGAAGCAAATCAGGCACAATTAAACTATATACAACAAGAACAGGGCGCATGCTTTCGCATCAGCTGTCAACGTATTACGCTTTAAAGGGGTCAAGGAAGATGAATGGGGAACAACAACCACTGGTGCTTTTGGTGGATGATGAGGAAGATTTGTGTACCCTCATGCAAATGTCATTGCTGCGCATGGGAATTCGTACGCACATTGCCCACCGTTTGGAAGATGCTAAAAAATGCCTTGCCAATCATCAATATGATGCCTGTCTGACTGACCTAAACCTGCCCGATGGCAATGGTTTGGAGTTACTGGACTGGATTGGCAGCCTCTATCCGGCACTTCCGGTCGCAGTTCTGACCGCCTATGGCAACATGGAAATCGCCATTGCTGCGCTCAAAGCCGGGGCCTTTGATTTTGTCAGCAAACCGATCAATCAGAAACATCTGGAACAACTCTTACAAAAAGCCCTGAATAAACCGGTGGATTATTCGCATAATAATCCAAATGAAGCGCTTGAACATAAAATGCTGATTGGACAATCCCTGCCGATCCAGCAACTACGTATTACCTTACAAAAAATTGCCCGATCCCAAGCACCGGTTTTTATCACTGGTGAATCGGGAACAGGTAAGGAAGTCGTAGCCAATCTGGTCCATCGCCTGAGTAACCGCAATGAAGGTCCTTTTATTGCGATTAACTGTGGCGCCATTCCGACTGAATTGATGGAAAGCGAACTGTTTGGGCATAAAAAAGGCAGCTTTACCGGCGCTGCTCAGGACAAACAGGGCCTGATTCAATCTGCACATGGTGGCAGTCTGTTTCTGGATGAAATTGCAGAATTACCGCTTTCCATGCAGGTCAAACTGTTACGTGCCGTTCAGGAAAAACGTATTCGTCCACTCGGTTCAGATACCGAAATTGATGTGGATTTCCGCGTGATCAGTGCTACCCATCAGGATCTGGAAGCCTTGGTGCAACAAGGCAAATTCCGTCAGGATTTATATTTCCGTATTCATGTGATGGACCTGACTTTACCGCCACTACGTGAACGCGGCCAGGATATTCTGTTACTGGCTGAACACTTTATTCAGAAGATTTGCCAGGAATGGGGCATTCCCAATAAAAAACTGACCGAACGCAGCAAAGAGTTCTTATTGGGACAATATTACTCAGGTAATGTGCGTGAATTACGTAATATTATGGAACGCGCGATTACTTTAAGTGATGAAGAGCGAATTGATCTTCAGCATTTGCAGAGCGCACCGCTACGTCAGGCGCTAAACAGCCCTCAGGAGATGAATACGCTCACGAGCGAGATCATTGCCACCGAAACCCTGATTGCACCTAAAAAGCTGCCTGAAGAGGGTCTAGAGCTGTATTTGGAAAAGGTCGAAAAAGAAATTTTACTGAATGCGCTGAATCTGACCCATTGGAACCGGACACTGGCCGCAAAAAAACTCGGCATGTCGTTCCGTTCCCTGCGCTATCGCTTGAAAAAGTTCGGCCTGGATACCGAAGAAGACGAATAATTATTTTTGCAGGAGCAGCAAGTCTGTGACATGTTCCAGATAGCTCTCCTCACGCATTTCCTGCTTAAACGGATAGTTGAAATGCGGCTGCACGCCCCGCCCTTCAATCATCTGGCCACTCGGGCTAAAGTATTGCGATACTGTCATCTGTAGAGCCGAACCATTGCTTAAAGGAAAGAGTTTCTGTACTACGCCTTTGCCATAGCTCTTTTCTCCGACTACCCAGGCACGATTATGTTCTTTCAGGGCTGCAGTAAACACTTCTGCTGCAGAAGCCGAGCGGTTGTTAATCAGCACCCCAACTTTCAGATTCTGGAACTCAAAACTCGGTAAGGCCTGAAATTGCTGGTTACCTTCAGCACGGCTTTTGGTCGAGACAATCACGCCCTGATTCAAAAATAAATCGGCAGATTCAACTGCAGCCGAGAGTAAGCCACCGGGATTATTGCGTAAATCAAATAGCACGGCTTTTAAGCGCTTGTCGGCATAGCTTTCGATTAGACGTTTGATTTCATTGGCAGTATCTTGCTGAAAAACCTTGACCTGTAAAACCAGAACCTGATTATTGTGCAGGCTCGATTTAATTTCAGTATCCAGTTTGGTATTGCGGACCAGACGAACGGCCGGACTTTGCGGGGAAAGCTGGATCATGAGCGTTGAGCCAACTGCTCCGCTCAATAACTGCCGGACTTGTTCCTGATTCAGGCTACTTAAGACCTGATCGTCAATTTTATAAACCGTGACGCCATTTCGAAGTCCCTGCTTGGCTGAATCAGCATCGGCACTCAGTCCCTGAACCACCCATTGCTTCAACCGCGGGTCAAATTGCAGATCAAAATCAATGCTGGCCAGATCGCCTTCAGTGTATTCACGCAGCTGCTTATAATCTTCAGGCGACAAATAGCGGGAATAGCGGTCTAAGCCACTGACCAGACCCTGAATGGCCTGCTGGAATAAAGCATCGTCATTTTTATCTTGAATATAATTGTCTTTGACGATGCCATAAATTTGTACGAATTCCTGAATAGATGCCACAGGAATTTCAGAATAAACCTGCCCATCCATTTCCATATCATCGAATGCGGGCTCATTTGAACCCGCACCCCAGGCTGAATGACTCAAACACATCAGTAAGCATGGTATTACAACAGACTTCCAGCGTGTTCTTGTCATTCTTTGACCTTTTTAGAATTTTATCGAAAATTATGCATCAAGCTGAATCAGGTTACGACCTTGCATTTCAGCAGGCACTGGAACTTGCATCAGGCTTAATAAAGTCGGTGCAACATCTGCCAATACACCGCCTTCTGCGATCGTGGCCTGAGTTGGACCCACATAAATAAATGGAACCAGTTCAGTGGTATGCTGAGTATGTACCTGACCACTGTGATAGTCCTGCATCTGCTCTACGTTACCATGATCGGCAGTCACAATCATATGACCTTTTTGCGCCATTACCGCTTCATAAACCCGGCCCAAACAGGTATCAACTGCTTCAACAGCTTTCACCGCAGCATCGAATACACCCGTATGACCGACCATATCACCATTAGCAAAGTTCACGACCAGCAGATCAAATTCACCTGAATTGATCGCAGCCACCAGCTCATCAGTCACTTCATAAGCACTCATTTCCGGTTTAAGGTCATAAGTGGCTACGTTTGGCGATGGAATCAGGATACGTTTCTCACCCGGATATTCATCTTCACGGCCGCCGCTGAAGAAGAAGGTCACATGCGCATACTTTTCTGTTTCCGCGATACGCAGCTGAGTTTTACCCAAGTTAGACAGGTATTCACCAATCGAGTTGACCAATGCTTCAGGCATATACGCCACAGGTGCATCAATCGTGGCTTGATAACGCGTCAACATGACAAACTTCGCCAGATTTGGCACCACTTTACGTTCAAAACCGGCAAAGTATTTTTCCACAAATGCGCGGGTCAATTCACGGGCACGATCGGCACGGAAGTTCATGAATACGACGCTATCGCCATCCTGAATTTTTGCCAGCTCGCCAATACGGGTCGCTTTGACAAACTCATCCGACTCATCGGCTGCGTAAGCCTGATCCAGACCTTCAACTGCGCTGGCAGCTGTACGAACCGCTTCACCTTCAGTCAACAAGCGATAGGCCTGTTCAACACGATCCCAACGGTTGTCACGATCCATGGCAAAATAACGGCCAATCATGGTCGCAATACGACCTTGACCTGGATATTGTGCGAATAAGGCATCAAGCTTTTCTAAAGATGGCTGTGCGCTTTTAGGTGGAGTATCACGACCATCTAAGAATGCATGTAAATAGACTTGCGCACCACGTTTCAGGGCCAGTTCAGCCATTGCCACGATATGGTCTTCATGTGAATGCACACCGCCTTCAGATAAAAGGCCAAGCAAATGTACTGCACCACCTGAAGCTTTAGCTTTCTCCACCGCATCGACCAGAACTTCATGTTCAAAGAAATCGCCAGTACGAATGTCTTTGGTAATTCGGGTAAAGTCCTGATACAGCACACGACCTGCACCGAGGTTCATATGTCCGACTTCCGAGTTACCCATCTGGCCATCTGGCAGGCCGACATCTTCACCTGAACCCGAGATCAAACCATGCGGATGCTTGTCCTGTATCGCAGTTAAATTTGGTCGTTTAGCTGCTAAAAACGCATTGTCTTCGACCGCTTCGCGATGACCCACACCATCCATAATCACCAAAACGTGAGGGATTTTGCCAGCAGTTGCATCCGTCATAATGAAATACTCTGTTCGTCTACGAATTAATCGCTCTATTTTAGCGAAGTTTATAAAAAGAGGCCATGACCCGTATATGGTTTAAGCCTCTCATGATGATTGATTTGTTCTATTTTCCTATGGTTTAGCGTGCCCGATGCAGCAAGTACCCCCCGATACCGAACATGATCAGAATCGGAATAAACACGAACCAGGCCGGAGATGGTGCATAAATCAGACTGGCATAGCCGAGGAAATCCTGCAGATAGAAGAATCCCAGTCCGGCAAATAAGGCAATCACCAGACGGAAACCCATGGATTGCTGACGCAACGGCCCGAAGATAAATGAACAGGCAATCACCACCAGTGCGATCAGGGCAAAAGGCGAACCGAGTTTTTGCCAGAAGGCTAACTGATAGGTTTTTGGCACTTGGCTGTATTCATGCATATAGCTCATGAAACTGACCAGTTGGCTCGGTGACAAGTCTTCAGGATCGATGGTGACCATATGCACATATTTTGGCTGTAATGCCAGTGCCAAAGGTTGCTGTTCCTGCTTGATCAGGGTAGCACTACCATTTTGCAGAATATCGAACTGCTCGGTATTGCTTAATGTCCAGGAGCCATCTGTGACGAATTCACCCTGATCCGCTTGCAAGGTGCCGCGTAAGCGATAATTTTCATCAAAATCCAGCATCTGCACATTTTTCAGCTGACCTTGCGAATTGGCATAATCAATATAAATAAAGCGCTGCCCTTCCCGTGTCCAGTAACCCCGCACTTCGCCCAGTTGCGCGGCTTTACTCGAACTTTTTACGCTCTTGGCCTGTTCATTGGTATAAGGAATCACCCACTCGCTCAAGGCAAATGACAAGACCACCAGCAGTAATGCTGAACGGATCACCCAGCCAACAATCCGCCACAGACTGATCCCGATCGAGCGCATCACAATCAGTTCACTATTTGAGGCTAATGTGCCCAAACCTAAAACCGCACCGATCAGCGCCGAGATCGGCAGAATTTCATAAAGATAATTCGGAGCACCCCAGAGCACATATTTCAAGGCATCCCAGGCGCCATAACCTTCTTTTAGTGAACCCAGCTCACCCAGATAAGTAAATAACACCTGTAAACCCGCCAACACAGCGGTTGCACCCAGCATCGCCAGCGCAGTGGTTTGGGTCACATGTTTTGCAACTATACGACGTGCCAACATTATTAAGACCTCACTCGCTGAATCTGTTTCTTGATTTTCGGGGCCAAATTCTGTTTACGTGAGAACAAGGCACCCGCAATCGCATAAGCAATCAGGATCAATGGATAAGCCCAGATCCCCATTTCCTCTTTACTGATCCGGGTTTTCACGGCCATTAACGCCACAATCAGACTGGCAAAAATCATGAGCGCCGGAAATAACTTGAGATAACGACCTTGGCGTGGACTCACTTCAGACAAGGCCACGGCCAGAATCAAAGCAATCAGAATCGCAAATGGTACAAATACCCGCCAGCCTAATTCACTGGCCACCACAGGATCCTGACGGTTCTGCCACAATTGCGAGGTTGGCAGGGCTTCAACTTCAGCACTGGCAAACTGTGCTTCCTCATCATTTTCTAAACGCAGACGATAGCTTGCAAATTCAGCCTGGGTATATTGCGGAGTGCCCGGATAGATTTCATAACGGCGACCTTGAACCAGATCGACCACATTGGCCGCATCATTTGGCACCTCGATGCGGGTGGCTTCCTGGGCCAGAATCATCACATCCGGTTTACCGGGTTTTTCTGCCCGCTGATAGAAGAAAATATCTTTTAAGTTTTTACGGTCTTCAGACAGATCACCGGCATAAATGGTATAGGGGCCAGAGGAAATAAATTCTTTGGGTCGTACCAGATCAAAGCCGGTGCGTACCGCCTGACTGGTGGTCAGCGCTTCAAACTGGCGGATTCCCCATGGCGCTGCCCAGAGCATCAAGCCGGCTTGGGCAATGAGAAACACCAAGGTCATCGGCACCAGAAGGCGCGCCAATTGATGCCGGCTGACACCACTGCCATTCATCACCGCCATTTCATGGTCGACATATAAACGGCCAAATACCAGCATCAGGCCAATAAAGAAACCGAGCGGAAGAATTAAGGTTAAAAACTCAGGCAAACGGTAGCCAATGATGCTAAATAAAATGCCTGCATCCAGACGGCCTTGCGCTGCGACACCAAAATACTTGATCAGTCGGCCACCCATCATGATCAAGGTCAATAAGGCAATCACCACCAAGGATGTCGAGACAACTTGCTTGACCAGATAACGCCGAATAATCAAATTAATTCTTCCAAAATAAGGTCTATAAAACGAGTGCTAGTTTACCCGAATAGCAAAAATATAAAACCTAGACGGCCCTACCCATTGAAACTCTATTCAGATAAATGGTTCAATGACTGAATGATTTACAAATCTAGACAGGCGTGAAAACAGAATATGAAACTTACAATTAATACGTCATTCCCAGAGAATGGATCAAGTCAATCTTTGTTGATTTTAGTTGACTCAGAACAACTTCAAAATACCACCTCAACCTATCAAATCAACAATTTAGACCGATTAATTGAAGCATCTCAGTTCAAAGCAGCTTTAGCTGAAAGTCTGAGCCTGATTGGCCAAGTCAGCCAGTCCAGCCATGCAGCACTGATCGGTTTAGGCAAAGTCGCTGAATTGCAACCAGCAAAACTCGCAAAAATTGCCCAGACTATTATTCAGGCCACTCAAAAAAAATTCAAACAGATTTCTGTAGACCTGACACAACTTCCACAAGAATTGCATTATCTGTTTGCTCTGGCTTTGACTCAAGCCAGCTATGGTTATGATGAATATAAGTCGAAAAAGAATGAATTTGTACTTGAACAGATCGACCTGATTGCCACGCATAGCGTTTTAACGACAGAACAGCTGCAACTGGTTCAAGCAGTACAGAGCGGGCAAAACCTGGCACGTGATCTGGGCAACCGTCCGGGCAATATCTGTTTCCCTGAATATCTTGCAGAACAGGCGATGGCTTTGGCTGCTGAATATCCAGACCTGCTTAAAGTCACTGTGCTAGATGAACAGCAGATGGCAGATTTAGGCATGGGTGCTTTCCTTGCGGTAAGTAAAGGTTCAGAGCGTCCAGGTCGTATTATCAGCATGGAATATCAGTCAGAGCGTAGCGAAGCGCCGGTAGTCTTGGTGGGTAAAGGTATTACTTTTGATACCGGCGGTATTTCACTTAAACCAGGCGCAGGCATGGATGAAATGAAATACGACATGTGCGGTGCAGCCTCTGTACTGGGTACCATGCGTGCACTGTGTGAAGCACGTTTACCCCTGCATGTCGTGGGAACTATTGCCGCAGCAGAAAACATGCCTTCAGGTAAAGCCACTCGTCCTGGCGATATTGTAACGACCATGAGTGGCCAGACGGTTGAGATCCTGAATACCGATGCCGAAGGCCGTCTGGTGTTATGTGATACCCTCACCTATGTAAAACGTTTTAATCCTGCTTTGGTGATTGATATCGCAACTTTAACTGGTGCCTGTGTGGTCGCTTTGGGGTCAGTGCTGACGGGTCTGTTCACGCCAGATGATAAACTGGCAGCAGAACTGGAAGCTGCCGGCCAGCATTCCTTTGACCGGGTATGGCGTATGCCGGTACTGGAAGACTATCAGGAACAGCTGGATTCGCCATTTGCCGACATTGGCAATATTGGTGGTCCAAAAGCCGGTTCTGTAACTGCAGCCTGCTTCCTGCAACGTTTTACCCGTGAATATCGCTGGGCGCATCTGGATGTGGCTGGTACGGCGTGGAACTCAGGCACAAATAAAGGGGCGACCGGCCGTCCAGTCCCATTATTAATGCAATTCCTGGCAAATCGCGTTCAAAGCAATGGCTAAAGTCAGCTTTTATTTATTTGAAAAAAGTCCTGAACGACAAGTGGACAGCACTTGTCGTTTATGCCGTAAGATTCTGCGTCAGCCGGCGCGGATCTGGTTACTGTGTGCCGATGCCGAATTGCAACAGCAGCTGGATGAATGTCTGTGGAGTTTTGACCCAGCGAGTTTTATTCCCCATGGAATTGACCAGCCTCAGGCGACGGTCTGTATTTCGGCAACACTACCGGAACAGTCCGACTGGATTATTTTCAATTTTAATCCGGAAGCACTTGAACCTTACGCAAAATTTAGTCACATTATTGAGATCATTGAAAACCATGAAACAGCGAAACAGCTGGGTCGTGAAAAATTCAAGCAATATCGTCGATTAGGTATTGAACCGGACACCCATAAGCTTTAACCGATATCATCCACAAGGAGAGGCACGTGGCATTAAATGTAGGTCCCGATTTTAAACAGCGCTGGTTAAATGTACCGGAAGCTGTACGTCAGACCTTTATCGATGACCTCTCTCGGATCTGCGATATTTTAAAGCCAGAAACGTCTTTGGAAGAATGGCAGAATCGCGACCAGCGCTTGCAACAGGAATCTGAACGCAAGATCGAAGCCGCCTATGCGCAGCGCAAGGCTGAATTGATTGAAGAAGCCCGTATTCGCAAACAGCTCGCGCTTGAAAAAGCCTTGGCCGAGAAACGTGCCGAAGAAAAGGCCTATCAGGAACAGCTACGTCTTGAAGAACAGCGCAAATTTAGCGAACAAAGTCAGGCGCTTGCTGAAATAAAGATGCATCTAGAGACTGAAGTGCAGCACTATGTCGCACGTTATGCAAAAAATCCTGAGACGACTTTTGATTTTGCCAGAGGTCGCATCCAGATTGAGGACCAGAGCATTTTATCCGAATTAGAAAGTGTGCGTTTACGTCTGGAACTTGAGGCAGAAACCGTGATTGAACAGACCGTCAATGCACTGCGTGAAAAAATGCGTGCGGCGGCCAAAGAAGAAATCGAGTATATGCTGAAAAATTCGGAATTTTCTGATCAGCCACGCAATATTTAAATGATCCTTTCAGATTTAAAAAGCCCGAAAATTCGGGCTTTTTTGTCTTCTATGTCGCGTCTTAGAAAAAATCTGCCAGCATAAAGGCAGCATTTCCGAGCAAGTAGCCAATGCTTAATAACGTGCTAATCCAGAGGACGCCACCCGCAATATTATAAAAGCTGAATGTGGCAAAGCTCATATGCGCTGAACCGGCGGCAAAAGGGCCAAATGAGCGGACAAAGGGAATAAAACGTGCGATTAAAATAGTTTTACCGCCATGTTTCATAAAATAGTGATTGGTTTTCACCATATATTCCGGCTTGAAATAACGTGAATGCTGATTGAAATATTTTAAACCGAGAACTTTTCCGGTGTAATAATTCACGCTATAGCCCAGCACCGAGGCAGTGAATAACAACAGCCCCATCGAATGCAGGGTCACCAGATCGCTGCTGGCGCACAAAGCTCCCACAGCCAGCAATAAACTGTCGCCGGGCAGGAAAAAGAAAAACACCGAACCTGTTTCTGCAAAAATCACCAGAAACAGGATTGCATAAATCCATACCCCATATTGATCGAGCAATAGCGGCAATGACTGTTCCAAGTTAAGTAAAAAATCGAGCATTCGACCCGCCCACCCAGGCAATATTTGCAAGTTGAACTGCTGATTATCCCGAAAAATAAAAAAACAGTCTAATTTTTCAATCAGACTGTTCAGTAAATCAACATTTCTTTTATTTTAAGAAACCATTTTCAGCCAGAAAATCCATGCTGATTTTTGATTGTTCAGTGGTGTCCGCGGCTTTATCACCAAGCAATAAACGCTCGATATAACGTGCCAATACATCCACTTCCAGATTGACCTTGCTGCCAACTTTCCAGGTACCAATATTGGTCCGTTCAGCCGTATGTGGAATCAGGTTCAGACTGATCACACTGCCACGCAAATGATTAATCGTCAGACTGATGCCGTCGACTGTAACCGAGCCTTTTTCTGCGAGATATTTGGCAATTTCAGCAGGTGCAGTGACTTCATAATAAATTGAACGTGCATCTTCACGAACCAGCGTAATTTCGCCGACTGCATCGACATGACCTGACACAATATGACCGCCAAAACGCGTAGTCGGTAACATGGCTTTTTCGACATTGACAGGTTGACCGGCTTTCCAGGTGCCAAGCGTAGTCCGGTTCAGACTTTCACGGGAAACATCAGCTGCATACCAGTTTTCGCCCCAGTCGATCACAGTCAGGCAGATACCATTGGTCGCGATAGAATCGCCCAGATGCACATCCGACATGTCCAGATCAGTCTGGATGCATAAACGCACATCACCACCAACGCTTTGCAGACTTTCGACTTTGCCTAGGCTTTCGATAATACCTGTAAACATTTTTATTTCCTTTTCAATTCTTTTACCAGAGTGCCAACTGGGTACTGACGCCGGTCGTATCGACACCGCCCAATTCTGCATAATGATGCAGCTGGCTGAGTAATTGACGGATCGGTGGACCTGACTTGGCGTGGGTATCGGTAATCACAATAAATTCCAGCACGCGTGCACGTTCAGACTGACGCTGTTTGCTGACCCGATACCGTGGCACGTCCTGGGTCAGCAAGGTCACCCGACCACGTTTCAAGTTGGCCTGCAATAAATCAGTAGCGCTGATATTGCCGTCGGTTGAATAACTGGTCAGGATGAAACGCGCATTAATGGTCGCCAACAGGTTTTGATAGGCTTCTTGTGCATATTTGGAAGAGTTGTACTGACTCGGACGTTCTTTACGCCATGCCCGGTCAATCCCGCTCTTAAAGCCCTTAGTATCCGGAGTCGGCAAATCGGCCTGATCCCACAAGGTCAGCGCATTCAGAACATGGTAATTACTGCTATACGCATGCTGATTATACGGCGGATCCAGATAAGCCACATCCACTTCAAAGCCGCTCATCTGATTGGCCAGATGCTGGGCATCGACACACCACATTTCTGCGGCCATCCCCTTTTTCTGATCCGACTCACAAAAACGGCTTGGCGTTAGCCACAGTAAAGATTCAATCCGTTCCAGCGCAGTTTGGGTTTTCCCGCCCCAGCCATGGTGGAAGCTTTTGAAAACACCAGAAGTATTGCTGACAAAACTGGCGGAATACAGCAAAGGCGCCAGCAAGGCAGACATTTCCACATCATCAATTGCACCTTGGGCCTGCCAGGCGGCAATCTGCTGACGAATCGCATCAATACGCATGCCGTTACGACGTTTAAAGAACAAACGGTCACGGGCCGGATCATAAATTTCATCATTGCGCGGACACAGGTTATGCGTCACCCAGCCCTTCACTTCCGGCAGACGGTTTAGATAATCAATCGCTTTCTGATAACCACCCAGCTCTTTAAATGCTGGCGCTTCCGTACAGGCCAGTACTGCATGATTCAGCGCATGGCTATACGGCTCCCAGTCATTGGCAATCACGCGATAGCCATTCTGACGGGCCAAACGTGAAACCACACCTGAACCGGCAAAAAAATCAGCAAAGATCGGCGCACGACCATCGCTACGTTTCAGGGTTCCTGTACTTTCCAACGCTTCCAGAATTAAATGCAGTAAACGGCGTTTGTTACCTAGATAAGGAACCAGCTGATGGAAAAGATATTCATCGGTGGTACGTGCCGCATGGCGACGTTTATGATAAACCGTAGACTCTGAACTCATAGTGTCTCTTGAAAAGGAATTAGCCTGAAGCGCACGTCATCACCTAAGCGAGTTACATCGCGCAGCTTAAATCGGAGTTGTTCGGCCATATGGCTAAATTCTGCATTAAACATGGTACGCGCAGACTGACCCAATAGGGTCGGTGCAACGTAACTGATCAGTTCATCAACCAATTGTTCTTGTAAAAATGCCGTAGATAAGGTCGCCCCTGCTTCCACCAAGACATCATAAATCTGATGCTGCTGAACCAGTTGCTTTAATAATTCTGCTAAAGGCTGTACCGGCAAGTGTAGCACACCCAGGTCTGCAAGCTCTTGACGAAATGGCCCCATCACCATCACTGTTTCAGGTTGCGCTAAAATCTTTGCACTCAGTGGCAGACGTCCCTGACGATCCAGAACAATCCGTTTCGGTTGCACCACGGTCTTGATATCTTCAACAGCATCCAGTTGACGTACATTCAGCTGACAGTCATCAGCAAGGACCGTTTCAATTCCGGTAATCACCGCGCCTGAAATCGCACGCCAATGCTGTACATCCTGACGTGCTGCTACACCGGTAATCCATTTCGATTCACCTGATGCCATCGCGGTACGGCCATCCAGGCTTGAGGCAATTTTTAAACGCACATAAGGCATACCGGTCGCCATGGCTTTCAGGAAGCCTTGATTCAGCTCATGCGCTTCATCTTCACAGATGCCAACGTCTACCTCAATGCCCGCATCTTTCAGGATCTGTACGCCCTTTCCGGCCACCAGCGGATTGGGATCAGGACAGGCCACGACAACTTTAGCCACACCTGCTTCCACCAGACCTTTGGCACAAGGCGGTGTCCGGCCATAATGCGCACAAGGTTCTAAAGTCACATAAGCGGTTGCACCACGTGCCTGTTCACCGGCCTGACGCAGCGCAAAGACTTCAGCATGTGGCTGGCCGGCTTGGGGATGAAAGCCTTCACCAATCACGATGCCATCTTTAACAATGACACAGCCGACATTCGGATTCGGTTTGGTGGAATATTGCCCCTGACGTGCCAATTCAATGGCCCGGCGCATCCAGATTTGATCTTGATTCAGTTCAGCCATGCTTATTCTTGTAATTCTCGTTGTTGCATCTGTTCAATCTGATGACGAAAAGCTTCGACATCCTGAAAATCCTGATAGACCGAAGCAAAACGCACATAGGCAACATGATCCAGAGCAAATAAAGACTGCATCACGATTTCACCGATGGTACGTGATTTCACATCACGCTCACCCAGACGGCGAATCTGTAGCTGAATATCGATCAGCACTGTTTCAATCTGCTCCTGGGTCACCGGGCGTTTTTGCAAGGCATGCATCAGGGAACGGCGTAATTTGGCTTCATCGAAAGGTTCATTTTTGCCATCCGACTTGATGACGCGCGGCATCACCACTTCATAGCTTTCAAAGGTAGTGAAGCGTTCATTACAACTGACACATTCACGGCGACGACGAATCTGACAGCCTTCAGCTGCCAGGCGTGAATCAATCACTTTACTGTCTGCAGTATTGCAAAATGGGCAATGCATAGCGGTTTAATTGAACAAATCCAGATGGATTCCGAGTGTAGCAAAAATTACAAACTTTGTAGAGTTTTACGCAACATATAGAAAAAAAACAGCCCATTCGGGCTGTTTTACACTATATATTGATTATGGTGGATTTATTATTATTCGACACGTTCGCCATGTTGGCTTAAATCCAGACCCATACGCTCATCATCAGATGCTACACGGATTCCAATGATCAAGTCGATGACTTTCAGGATAATGAAGGTCATGATCGCAGAGTAAGCAATTGTCGCCAGTACACCTTCCACTTGCACCCAAAGCTGATGCATGACATTTGCAGGAGCATTGTCCCCCATGATGAATTCGCTGGCAAAGAACGCGGTTAAAATCGCGCCGACAATACCACCTACACCATGCAAACCAAAAGCATCTAAAGAGTCATCGGCTTTCAATGCACGTTTCAGTGCAGTAATCCCCCAGAAACACACCACACCACCGATCAGACCCATCGCCAATGCACCGCCTACAGTCACAAAACCTGCAGCTGGAGTAATGACCACCAGACCAGCAACTGCACCCGATACGCCGCCCAGTACAGAAGCTTTACCACGTGCCAGTTTTTCAGTGATTAACCAGGAGATGGCTGCTGCCGCTGCTGCGACTTGAGTCACGATCAAGGCATAGCCTGCAGAACCGTTGGCACCTAATGCAGAACCACCGTTGAAACCGAACCAGCCTACCCAGAGCAAAGATGCACCAACTACTGTAAGCGTCAGGTTATGCGGTGCCATAGATTCACGACCCAAGCCCATACGTTTGCCTAGCATATACGCTGCTACCAGACCGGCAACACCCGAGTTGATATGTACAACCGTACCACCTGCAAAATCAAGCGCGCCGTCGTTACCTAACCAGCCACCACCCCATACCCAGTGGGTAATTGGTGCATAGACAATCACCACCCAAAGTGCGATGAAAGCAACGAAAGCACCAAATTTCATACGTTCTGCAATCGAACCGCTGATGATGGCAACCGTAATAATGGCAAAAGTCATTTGGAAAATCACAAACAGGATTTCAGGAATCGTACCTGAAAGCGCCTCTGTGGTGATACCAGCCAGCATGAACTTGTCCAGGCCACCTACAAAGGCATTGCCTTCACCGAAAGCTAGGGTATAACCAATAATCACCCAAGCAATACTGACCACCGCCGCAGCAATAAAGCTATGTGCCATCGTCGCCAGAACGTTTTTCTTACGGACCATACCGCCATAAAATAGCGCCAAGCCAGGAATGGTCATAAGTAGAACTAAAGCAGTAGAGGTTAAAACCCAGGCAGTATCGCCGGTATCTAGAGTTGGTTCTTCTTCTGCAGGCGCTACAGCTTCAACTGGCGCTGCTTCAGCAATTGCTGCTGTAGTGTCTGTTGTTGTATTTGTGGTATCGCCTGCTTCTTCAACAAGTACAATTTCTTCTGTCGGTGTTGTTGCTGTTGCAGCTTCTTCAGCCCATGCAACAGAACCACCAAAAAGAGCGCCGGCCATGCCGAACGCGAGTAGCATTTTTTTCATTCGTATCCCCCAACCAAGTTTTTGTGAGTTATTAGGTACTCAGCAAACTTCGTGCCAAGTTAGACAGCGTCTGCACCTGTTTCACCTGTACGAATACGGATGACTTGTTCTAAGTTAGTCACGAAAATTTTTCCGTCACCGATTTTTCCAGTGCTCGCCACACGAGTAATAGATTCAATCACCGCGTCTACCATTTCATCGCTAATCGCGATTTCAATTTTGACTTTCGGCAAGAAATCTACAACGTATTCAGCACCACGATAGAGTTCAGTATGGCCTTTTTGACGACCAAAGCCTTTCACTTCAGTTACAGTGATGCCTTGAACACCAATTTCAGACAATGCTTCGCGAACATCATCTAATTTAAAAGGTTTTACAATTGCAGTTACGAGCTTCATGTTTGTTTTCCTTCGGCTTATTTCACCAGTAAGGTTTTACGTTCAAATTTCATGCCAAGATTCCTAAGGTCGGGGGAAGTTAGAAAGCCCGGCATGTGGTTTATTTATACCTTATTTTATACGGATAAAGGCTTTGAATCTTCAAAAAATAGACATTTTTTATGTGGATTTTTACAATATCTTTAATTGAATAAGTCTATATTTTGTCTGAAATACTATAGTCTGCATTTTAGCAATGCTAAACTGTGCGCTCCTTTCTACGGCGATGGATCAGACGATGATTGAAACTTTATTACAAGCAATTTTGCAGCAAGTCGAACAACCTAAGAAAGATGTGGAACATAATATCCGTGCCCTGTTAAATGAAGCAGTGGCAAAAATGGATTTGGTGTCTAAAGAGGAAATAGAACGTCAGCGTACTGCCCTAAATAATGCCAATCATCGCTTGAATGATTTGCTGAAACAGGTAGAAGCATTAGAAGAGAAAATTTCGAACAAAAAATAAGCACAACTACAGTGCACAAAAGACACCAGAACTTTAAAAATAACGCACCAAATTGGAACAATAATAATGTCTTTTGCCAAAATTTATACGCGAGGCTTACTGGGCCTGCATGCGCCTTTAATTGAAGTCGAAGTTCATGTCAGTTCGGGTATGCCTTCGCTCACTATAGTTGGGCTTCCCGAGGCAGCGGTACGCGAAAGTAAAGACCGGGTACGCTCTGCCATTTTGAATAGCGGCTTTCAATTTCCGACCAAACGTCTGACCATTAATCTGGCCCCTGCAGATCTGCCAAAAGATGGTTCACGTCTGGATTTACCGATTGCATTAGGCATTTTAGTGGCTTCCGGGCAGCTGCCTGAAGATTGCACCGAGCATCTTGAATTTATTGGCGAGTTGGCCCTCGATGGTCAATTACGTCCTGTCAGCGGTACCTTGAGTATTGCCATTGCCTGTCAAAGCGACCAGCATCAACTGATTTTACCTGGCCCAAATGCACAGGAAGCCTGTCAGCTCCCAGACTTTAAAGTCTTTGCAGCCAATCATTTAAAAGAAGTGTGTGAACATCTTTCCCAAGCGCAGCGCTTGCCGCAAATAGAAGCCGGCCCACTCGCTACAGACCATTTTTATAAGTTTGATCTTGCGGATGTAAAAGGACAATTACGACCACGGCGTGCTTTAGAAATTGCCGCGGCAGGTGGTCATTCCCTGCTGTTCCGAGGCCCCCCTGGAACAGGCAAGACCTTGCTAGCTTCTCGATTGGCCAGTATTTTACCGCCCTTAAAGACGCAGGAAAATCTGGAAGTGGCCAGTATTTATTCGGTGGCGAATGCCAATCACCCTTTTGGACAACGGCCTTTTCGAGCACCGCATCATACTGCTTCTGCGGTAGCATTGGTCGGTGGCGGCTCACACCCCAAGCCAGGAGAAATTACCCTGGCACATTTAGGGGTTTTATTTCTGGACGAGCTCCCTGAATTCGACCGCAAAGTATTGGAAGTTCTACGTCAGCCTTTGGAAGCAAAGGAAATCATCATTTCCCGAGCATCACGCCAGATTACTTTTCCTGCCAATTTCCAGTTGGTGGCTGCCATGAATCCCTGTCCATGTGGGTATGCCTTTAATCAGGATATCCGTTGCCAATGTTCACCAGAAAGTATTAAACGCTATCAGAGCCGGATTTCAGGCCCGTTGCTGGATCGGATTGATTTGCATATTGATGTGCCGCCATTACAGGCGCATGAGTTACAGGACAATCGGCCTACAGAAAACTCGGAAACGGTCAGACAACGCGTCATTGCGGCCTATGAAATTCAGATGCAACGGCAAAATACCTTGAATATGAGTTTGAGTCCAAAGCAGCTAGAGCAATATGCCGCATTAGACCAGTCTGCTCAGAATATGCTTGAACTGGCTCAGCAAAAACTGAATTTATCAGCACGTGGCTATCATCGGGTCTTGCGTGTCGCACGCACCATTGCCGATTTGAATCAAAGTCCAGATATTCAAAGTCAGCATCTTTCGGAAGCCCTGTCTTATCGCGGGCAGCAGCAGATTTAGGTCATTAAAAAAGGCGACCTAAGGTCGCCTTTTTATCTAAAGAGAATTAGAAGCTATAACCGAGTCCGAATACGACTTTATTCTTTTGTTTTTCATCAAAACGGTCATAACCACCCAAGATATAATTCATGCTTGCAGTTACACCTGTGTCACCAAGTGGCTTGCTTAAACCGATGTCAAAATGACGAAAACCAAAACTTTCTGTAGTTCCTTCAATATCACCTGATTTTTCATAAGCATATAAGCCTAAAGCTGTATCCAAGCTGAAATCTTGTGGTAAAGCATAGCTATAAGTAGCTTTTAAATAGGTATCACCTGCATTGCCCCAAGCGGTATCTTCTAAAAGTGTCTGTGCGGTTACACCAAAATCTTTATAAGTCAGACCAAGGTTTGTTTCAAAACCATTCGAATCTGAATTACCAACATCATAATAGTAGTAATAGGTTAAACCGACGGTATAACCTAAGTCATCATTAATAGAACCGTTATAACCTGCATAAAAGTCATTTTCGAATTCAGATCCATTATTTTCAAAACCATAATCGCTATAATCTAGTGTAGAACCCCACCAACCTGCATAGAAGCCAGACGCATGGTTATAATCTAAACCACCTTGAAGCGTTGCACCCTTATTTTCAGGTGCACTCGTAATACCACGTAAGTTATAGCTTGAAAGTACGCTGATATTTCCAGATACCGTATGTTCAGCAACAGGTTCTTCGGCAAAAGTAAAAGAAGATACAGCACTCAATAAAGCAAGAGATAATACTTTTAATGTTAATTTCATTGTGTGGCTCCCCCAGATCGTCTGAGACGTTTTTATGATCATTGATTAAACTCAAGTTCAAAATTTGCAAGAGCTATGCCAATCTGGATAAAAGGAACCAAAATAATAAATCTAAAAAGACAAATAAAATTTAAACCATTGTTTTTAAATAAAAATTAAAATTATGAAAAAATGAATTATCTAAGCTTTCTTTTAAATAAATGTAGTTAAGGGTATTTCATCAATTTTTTAATACTTATACATAATCATTTACAATTTGCCCCATTTTGATTCTATTTTTGTAATGATTAAAATTTGTGCTAAAAAATAGTGCGTAATTTTTGATCACATTTTTTGCACGTTCTAAAATAAATAAGCTGCTTATGTTCATTTCACCCCTTCAGAAATATCATTTATATCTTCCAATAAAATTATGTTTTTACTCACTTTTTACCGACAGTTTAAAAATTAATCACCTCAAATCCTTGCTATTGTTTAATTTGAGTTAAAAAAATCTAAACTTTAGTGGAATATATCTAATAAAAAATGACATTTTTTTAGCATTTCTTATACAATTCCTAAAAAATTCCGATCAATTTGTATAAGGCTCTCTTCCCAATGCAAAATTCAAAAAAATTAACATTAGCAGTTTTGATTCAGGCTGCTTTGGTTTCTACTGCTTTCGCTAGCGAGCAAAGTGAATCGAAAGGTTTTGTAGAAGATGCTGAAGGTTCTGTACTGTTCCGTACCGGTTATATCAGCCGTGACTATAAAGATACTACACCTGGCTCAGATCGCAGTTCATTTGCTCAGACAGCAATTGTAAAATTAGACTCAGGCTTCACCAAAGGTACCGTAGGCTTTGGTGCCGGTATTATTGGCGATGCATCTTTCAAACTAGGTGAAAATGCACATGCTGGTAATGACATGATCCCGACACACGGTGGTCAAGATGCGCAAGGTCGTGTAGATGCTTATGATCATTGGGCACGTGGTGGCGCATATGTAAAAGCACGTGTTTCAAACACGACTGCAACTTATGGTACTCAAGTTTTAGACTTGCCTGTGCTGGCAAGTAATACAGCACGCTTGGTTCCTGAATACTTCACAGGTGTGTTAGTTGAAAGCAATGAAATTGAAAACTTAAACTTAGTTGCTGGTAAATTTACTGAAAATCAACGTTCAAGCCAGATCAAATCTGATGGTAATGAACTGGATCGCGCAATCGTTTGGGGTGCGAAATATAAATTTAATGATGCAGTTAATGCTTCTTATTACGGTACAGACATTAAAGACCGCCTAGAGCGTCATTATGTCAATGCCAACTATAGTTATAAACTTGCTAATGACAGCACCTTAACTCATGACTTTAGTGGTTATCATACGAACTGGGATCGTGAAGCTAATAATAGTCTTTATTCATATATCGGTTCTGTAGACGATAAATTCAAAAATTCAATCTGGGCGATTTCAACAACTTATAATAAAGGCCCACACAATGTCATGCTTGCTTACCAACAAAATACGGGTAATACAGGTTATGACTACGGTCTAGGTCAAGGTGTAGGTGATGGTCATCAAACTATTTATATGCCGAACTCATACCTATCTGACTTCATAGGCAATGATGAAAAATCTGTTCAACTTCAATATACTTTTGATTTTGGTGCAATAAATGTTCCTGGCCTATCTTGGACTTCTGCATTTGTATATGGCTGGGATATTGATGCAAGCCGTGCTGTTCGTGTAGACCCAAATGATAGTGATTCAGCTCTACTTGGCCGTACTATTACAACTGATGATGCACAAGAACGTGAATTCTTTAACCAAGTGAAATATACCGTTCAATCTGGTTTTGCCAAAGACGCGAGCCTTCGTGTACGTCACTCATATTACCGTGCTGACCAAGCCTATAATGATGTTTACATGCCAGATACTAACGAATGGCGTTTATTCTTAGACATTCCTGTGAAATTATTCTAATTCACTCGAATTTCAAGCCATAAAAAAACCTGCACATTGTGCAGGTTTTTTATTTTAGGCTTTAAAAATTTAAAACCTAAACCGTAAAGCAATTACTTGTTTGCTTCTGCATAAGCTGCAATTGAGTCCAGTACTTCTTGTTTCGCAACATCAGCACCTTCCCAACCACTCAGCTTGACCCATTTGCCTGGCTCAAGATCTTTGTAATGCTGGAAGAAATGTTCGATCTGGCTGATCAACAATGGAGGAAGATCAGTATATTCCTGAACATCTTTGTAGATTGGAGTCAGTTTGTCATGTGGAACTGCAACCAGTTTCGCATCAACACCACCATCATCTTCCATGTTCAATTTACCGACAGGACGACAACGAATGACTGAACCTGGCTCTACTGGATGAGGTGTTACCACCAGTACGTCTAATGGATCACCATCAAGCGATAGGGTGTTTGGTACATAACCGTAGTTTGCTGGGTAGAACATTGCTGTACCCATGAAACGGTCTACAAATAACGCATCAGAATCTTTATCGATTTCGTATTTGATTGGTGCTGCATTTGCAGGAATTTCGATGATCACATAGATATCGTTTGGCGCATCTTTACCCGCTGGGATATTGCTGTAGCTCATAGCATCACTCTTTAACAAGTTATATCTTTTAAAAAACCGCGACAATTATAACGGTTTTTAAAGATTTTTTTGGATTTTAAAATATCGAACTGTAAATATGTCCGCTGACTTGATGACTTAAACCAACTTGATGATCAGCAGCAATAAAGCCACCGGACATAACATCGAGAGTAACCATACGATGGAGCGTAAAGTCGCCCAGTTGGCCAAATAGCAGATTCCGTACAACACACGAAAAACCAGATAAGCCACACCAAAAGTCATCACTACACTTTGCGGCACTACCATATATTCCGCCATTAAAATAGCAGCAATAAAGAGTGGTAAACTTTCAAAGCTGTTCTGCTGGGCAGCATTGGCGCGACTGGCCAGTCCTGAAGACTTTTCTAAAAATGCCCGTGGGTTCTGATTGTCTTTGCTGCTGAAGCCTGCTGATTTTTTTGCAATCAATGTAAACACATAAGGCAAAAGACAAGCGGCCAAAATGAGATAAATAACCCCACTAATGCTGTGCATCTGTTTTTTCTCATGAAAATTTTATCTCTATCATAGCATGGCATTTCGTGAATAAATTTTGTTAAATAGAGTGCTTTTTATTACTTGTTAAGGATTCACTATGGTCGCACCTGATCAAAATGAAATGTTCGATGTCCTCGAGAAACAACGCCAGCATCAACGTCAAGTGGATCGCGTATTAAAAATTGTCCTGCCGATTGTGGCATTTCTGATGGCTGTCATTTGTGCCAATATGAATATCTGGTCGCCGATCTTCACCTTTGTCATTTTATGGATTGCCTTTTATTTCGTAGGTATCAAGCGTACACCACTCTGGCACTGGCTGGTCTCGATTCTGGTGTATTGTTTGATCGACAACATTCTAAGTTATGGCAGCTTTAATCAAACCGGATTTACCCGCCAGTTTGGCACCATGTTTATTTTCTTGGGAGTTATCGGCGTAGGCCGTCCGTATTTTGATCGCTGGTTAATGAAAAAATAAAAAGTCCAAATCAAAAAAAGCGCCTGACGGCGCTTTTTTTCTTGCAGGTATTAGGCTGTTTTACGCAGATCTTTACGCAGGATTTTACCTACGTTAGATTTTGGTAATTCATCCATAAACTCGACATAACGTGGACGTTTATAACCGGTCAGGTTTTCTTTAGCGAATGCTAAAACTTCTTCTGTGGTTAAAGACGGATCTTTTTTCACGACAAACAGTTTTGGCACTTCACCTGATTTTTCATCTGGCACACCAATCGCAGCCACTTCCAGTACTTTTGGATGAGTTGCTACAACTTCTTCAATCTCAGATGGATAAACGTTAAAACCAGACACTAGAATCATGTCTTTCTTACGATCTACAATTTTCACATAACCACGTGAATCCATGACACCGATATCACCAGTACGGAAGAAACCATTCACCATGACTTTTTCAGTTTCATCTGGACGGTTCCAGTAGCCTTTCATGACCTGAGGACCACGGATTGAAATTTCACCTTGCTCACCCAGTGGAACTTCATTGCCTTCATCATCCAGAATAGCCACTTCAGTTAATGGCAATGGAATGCCAATAGTGCCACTGAATTCTTCAGATGCAGGTGGATTTGCTGTTGCCACCGGAGAAGTTTCAGACAAGCCATAACCTTCAACGATATTGGTTCCAGTGACTTTCTTCCATGCTGCTGCAGTAGAAGGAAGTACGGCCATACCGCCACCCATCGCCATTTTCAATTTGCTATGATCAAGTTGCTTAAACTCTTCATTGTTTACCAGCGCATTGAACAATGTGTTCACTGCCGGGAAGAAAGTCGGTTGATATTTACGTAGCTCTTTCATTACCGCAGGTAAATCACGCGGGTTTGGAATCAGAACGTTGGCCTGACCTTTGTACATACCGTAAAGTGCACAAACCATGAAAGCAAAGATATGATAAAGCGGCAAAGCACAGAAAATACGGTCATCTGGCTGGCCATCTTGCGCACCAAATTTACTCTGGAAGATACCGTCACACTGCAACATGTTCGCAACCAGATTACGATGCGTCAGTTCAGCACCTTTAGATACACCCGTGGTACCACCTGTGTACTGAAGAACTGCAGTATCACTAAGGGTCAATTCAGGGCGTTTATAGTTACTTGGATTAACTTTAGACAAGGCCGCATTAAATCTCACATGGCTTGGAATATCCCAAGCTGGAATTTGCTTGCGTACAGAACGCAATACAAAGTTCACCAGTGTGCCTTTCAAGGCACCCAGCATGTCACCGACAGAAGCGACCACGACATGTTTCACTGGTGTTTTACCAATAATCGCTTGATAAACAGAAGCAAAGTTCTCAATAATTACCAGTACTTCAGCGCCTGAGTCATTCAATTGATGCTCAAGTTCACGCGATGTGTAGAGTGGATTCACGTTGACCAATACCAAACCTGCGCGGAACACCCCAAGTGCCACAACCGGATACTGAAGAACGTTTGGCATCATCACTGCCACACGTGAACCTTTTGCCAACCCCAAGCTTTGTAGATAAGTTGCAAACTTGCGGCTCGCCTCTTCCAGTTCATTGAAAGTCATGGCCTTATCCATAAAGATAAAGGCATCACGCGAGCCGAATTTTTGGAAATTACGCTCAAAAACATCTACTAGAGAAGTATTTTCTGCTGGTAATTCTACTGTTTCTGGAATCCCTGTTTTTTGGTATTCAGCAAACCAAATTTTTTCCATAATGGCCATCTCTCCAATCATAATCCTTAGTATTTCAACTGTTTTTTTCAATATCACACGCCATTTTTAGACTTGTATATGTGCGATATTGCATCCATCTTGTTGAATCGTTGTTCATATATAACGTATTTCGCAGGATGGATGCTAGTCTTATCTTTGAATCAACAGTTTATTTGCTTTTTGATATCCGCGTGGTAAAAGCTGTCCTTTTGCACCGCGCTTACCGATATATTTGCGCAAATCATCCCCTTTTAATTTTAACTGCTGTTGTCCTGCAAGCACTTGAATTATTTCATCAAGCTTGAATATTGTCATGGACAAAACTTGATCACCATCTTCAAGTTGTATCAATTTATTTCCTTTACCTTTGTTCAATACAGGTAATTCTGCTAAATCGATAATCAACAGGCGTCCTGCTGAACTGAGCAGTGCAACATGCGTGACATCATCGAGTGGCTGCAGGTTCATGACCTCTGCCCCTTCAGATAAATTCAGGAAAGCTTTTCCGGCTTTGGCACTGGTGTCCAGCTGCTTGGCCTGGGTTTTAAAGCCATAGCCTTTGTTGCTTGCTGCTAGAATTTCAGTTTCATCCTCTGCCACCAGAACCTGTTTAAAACCCACTCCGCTGCCTGGAGACAGTTTTGAACTGAGCGGTTCACCGAGACCACGCGCAGATGGCAGCGTGTTGATGGCCAAGGCATAGCTACGGCCAGTGTCATCTAATACATAAACGCGCTGATTGGATTTGCCCTGTGCATGACTCAAATACTGGTCACCAGCACGGAAATTCAGATTTTCTGCATCGACTTCATGGCCTTTAGCACAGCGAATCCAGCCGGCTTCTGATAACACCACCGTTACCGGATCGGCCGGCAACATTTCAGTTTCATTGATCGCAGCAGCTTCGGCACGCTGTACGATTGGCGAACGGCGATCATCGCCAAATTTCTTGGCATCGTCTTTCAGCTCAGAAATGATCAGGCTTTTTAACGATTCCGGATTGGCCAGTTGTTCACGAATTACTGCCGCTTTCGCTTCCAGTTCTTCCTGCTCACGGCGCATTTCCATTTCTTCAAGCTTGGCCAAATGACGCAATTTCAGTTCCAGAATCGCTTCGGCCTGAATCTCGTCAATATTAAAACGCTGCATCAAAACTGGTTTTGGCTGATCTTCTTCACGGATAATCTGAATCACTTCATCAATATTCAGATAAGCAATGATCAGACCACCGAGAATATGCAGGCGTTTTTCAATCTTGTTCAGATGATATTGCAGACGACGCGTTACCGTGGTTTTACGGATCTCAATCCATTCCAGCAAAATACGACGAATCGATTTCACCTGTGGACGACCATCCGCACCGATCATGTTCATGTTGACGCGGTAGCTGGATTCCAGATCGGTCGTAGCAAACAAGTGACTCATCACCGATTCGGCATCAATGCGGTTGGAACGCAGGACAATGACCAAACGGGTTGGATTGACATGATCCGATTCATCCCGTACATCGCTGACTAAAGGCAGTTTCTTGGCCTGCATCTGGTCGGCAATCTGGGTAATGATTTTGGAGCCTGACACCTGATAAGGCAGTTCAGTAATAATAATTTCGTTTTTATCTATGGTATATACCGCACGCATGCGGTAGCTGCCACGCCCTGTGGTCTGAATTTTTAACAGTTCAGCAGGCGGGGTGATAATTTCGGCTTTGGTCGGCAAATCTGGCGCAGGAATATATTCTGCGATTTTTTCATCGGTCAGGTTCGGATTACGAATCAGGGCAATGGTACCTTTGACTACTTCACGCAGGTTATGCGGCGGAATGTCAGTGGCCATACCGACTGCAATACCAGTAGTCCCATTCAACAAGATATTCGGTACACGTGCCGGCAGGTTCACCGGTTCTTTCATGGAGCCGTCAAAGTTGTCCTGCCATTCACAGGTGCCCTGCCCCAGCTCAGACAGCAACAGTTCGCTGTATTGAGACAGTTTGGCTTCGGTATAACGCATTGCTGCGAAAGACTTCGGATCATCCGGTGAACCCCAGTTACCCTGCCCTTCAATAAACGGGTAACGATAACTAAAGGGCTGTGCCATCAGCACCATGGCTTCATAGCAGGCCGAGTCACCATGCGGATGGTATTTACCGAGTACGTCACCGACAGTACGTGCCGATTTCTTTGGTTTGCTGGTCCATTTCAGACCCAGCTCACTCATGGCATAAACAATCCGGCGCTGTACCGGTTTCAGGCCATCGCTAATATGAGGGAGTGCCCGATCCATAATCACGTACATGGCGTAATTCAGATAAGCTTGTTCGGTAAATTCTGCTACGGAGCGGTTTTCTGTCGCATGATGCGCAAGGCTTGTCATAACAACCTATAGTCCTAAATAATTCGTTTTTGTATCAATGTTTCTTATGCTAAGTCGTGGCTGTAGATGACACAAGGGCATCAAATCGTTCAGCGCGACAATTTGTGTCTTATGGCCTAAAAATATCCACATTATAGGCCCTAAGCAACTAAAAATTCATTCCTTTATAAGCCCATCGATTCCAGGGTCTTGCCTTTGGTTTCTTCACCCAGGACCAGAATCACAATCGCGACAGCGACCAAAACTGCCGTAAACATGGTAAAGACATAGCTGAAACCGTTTGGCATGCCCATCAGATGGGTTACTGCAAAAGGTGCCGCGATACCGCCAATCCGGCCTACTGCACCAGCCCAGCCTGAACCAAAGGCACGGATATTGGTCGGATATTGTTCCGGGGTATAAGTGTAGAGCACGCCCCAGGCACCCAGATTAAAGAAGGACATCAGACAGCCCCAAATCACGATTTCAGTAACACTACCCGACTGACCAAAGAAATAGGCCGAGATCGCACACATGCCAATAAAACCGGCCAAGGTCGGCTTACGACCCAGCTTTTCGACCAGCCATGCCGCCACCAGATAACCGGGCAACTGCGCCAGAATCATAATCAGCACATATTCAAAAGACTGGACAATGCTATAGCCTTCTTTGACCAGTAAACTTGGCAACCAGGTAAAGATGCCATAATAGGAAAAGATAATACCGAACCAGATCAGCCAGAGCATAAGCGTACGGCGCGCAAAGATACCCGACCATAACTGGGAAAATGAAATATTCTGCTTCTCTGCGACCGGTTTCACTTCAAAAATTTCATAGACTTGAACGCCACATTGACGCTCAATCTTTTTCACCAGTGCCGAAGCTTCCTCTATACGGCCACGGTTAATCAGGAAAGGAATAGATTCCGGCACCATTTTCCAGATCACGATGGCATACAGCGCAGGCAGGCCACCAATCATGAAAGCGGTTTGCCAGCCAAAATCTGGAATGATAAAGCGCGATACTAGCGCCGCGACCAGCCAGCCCAGCCCCCAAAAACTTTCCAGCAAGACAATAAAACGGCCACGTACATGCGCAGGAATATATTCACTGACCAGCGTTACGGCCACGGGTAGCTGACCACCCAAGCCCAAACCGACGATAAAACGGAATACCAGCAGCCAGGTCAGATCCGGTGCAAAAGCACAAGCTGCAGTGGCCAGGCTATAAATGACCAGGGTCGCAGCAAAGACTGTTTTACGGCCAAAACGGTCTGCCAGGCCACCTGAACAAATCGCCCCGATCGCCATGCCGACAAAACCGATCGACACCACCCAGCTTTTTTGATCGGCAGTCATCTGCCAGTCTTCAGCCATTTTTGCCAGGATAAAGGAAATCAATCCGGTATCCATCGCATCAAACATCCAGCCCAGTCCAATCACCACCAGCAAGGTGTAGTGAAACCTACCAATCGGTAAGCGTTGTATGCGAGAAACTAAATCCATAACAAAAATCTCTGATCAGGTGGAACGGGAGATGCTGCTTTCTCAACAGGTGGGCTGCTTTATATTTTTTATACTACGAATTGAGTTGAATGCGGCTATTTTTATTGCCGCACTTCATACATTTAAAAATTAAGATTCGTCTTTGGAAGATGCCGAGTGCTCATCATCATCTTTATAAATGAATTTTGGCATTTCCAGACCAAAATAGATGGCGATCAGACGTAAGCTAAAACCAAAGATCAGGGTAGACAGAATGGTCAGATCCTGCGACAAGCCGTAGTGACTACAGAGCCAGTAAAAGATCACTGAAACAAAGGCAATACTGGCATACAGTTCACGGCGGAACACCAGCGGTACGTCATTACATAAAATATCACGCAAAATCCCGCCAGACACACCGGTCAAGACACCCGCAACGGCGCTGACCACAAAACCATGTCCCATTTCCAGGGCAATCTGACAGCCAATAATGGTAAAGCCAATGAGCCCCAAGGCATCCAGTACCAGGAAGACATTACGTAACTGTCGCATCCATTTGGCAATCAGGATGGTGACGAAGGCGGCGCAACAGGTCAGCACCAGATATTCGGGATGTTTGACCCAAGTCAAGGGATAATGTCCGAGCAGAACATCACGGACCGAACCACCACCCAGTGCCGTGACACAGGCAATAATCATCACGCCAAACCAGTCCATGCTGCGCCGGCCAGCGGACAGTGCCCCGGTCATGGCTTCAGCGGTAATTGCAATAATATAGATGACGGTCAGTAACATCGCCCTGCTTCCACCTGAGGCTATGAGATGGCGGATATTCTAAGCTAAATCTGTGTGAAAGTTATAAGAATCCGGCACAACATTGCTTAAATTTTTTCCCCGAACCACAAATGCAGGCCTGTTTCATGGTGATGTTATGGTCTGTAGTCGGATCCAGAAAATACCAGCGACCTTCAAACTTCACAAAATGCGAAGCTTCATGATGCACCTGTGCCTGCTTGCCATCATGATAATGTGCCTTAAACTCGACCAAGGCATGATTTTTATCTAGTTTTTCATTGGCTTGAACAATTTCAAGCTTTAACCATTGATTGGCTTTACTCCATTCACTAATTGCCTGCAGGTCCAGCGCTTGTTGCTGACCCAGCGCAGTCGTGGTTTTGATGTAATCGATTTCATGCTTGGCGAAGGCACTGTAACGGGAACGCATGAGTTGCTGTGCAGTCTCTGCGACCCGTTGCCCTACATGCAGTGGCTGACAACAACTGTGATATTCGCCTTGTCCACATGGACATGCTTCTGACATTTCAGTTCCATAAAAATAGCCCGACAATGCGGGCTATTTTAGCAAACTTTACAGGCCAAACCTTGGCTAGAATCTAGTCCTGTGCAGGAAGCTGCGGAATGATATGCACTTTATCGATCTTATGACCGTCCATCGTCACGACCTCAAAGATATGCCCATCTGCTTCAAACTTTTCACCGCTATGTGGTAAACGTGCCATATGGAACAATACATAACCAGATAAAGTCGAATATTCTTCGGTTTCATTGACCAAATCACGATCCAGCAGCAAGGAAACATGACGAATATCGGTGGAACCGTCCAGAATCAGGCTGCCATCATCCAGACTTTCTGCTGCCACTTGCAGCTCATCTTCATCTGGAAATTCACCGGCAATCGCTTCAAGGATATCAATCGGGGTGGCAATCCCTTCAATCGAACCATATTCATTCAGGACAATGGCCATTTGTAATGGTGCTTGACGCAATTGTTCCATCACCATCAGAACCTGGGCATTTTCATGCACAATCACTGGTTCACGTAAATGCTTTTCAAAATCCAGCACCCCGGTTTCAATGTATTCATTGAGGACTTTATGGGTCAGTACCACCCCGGCAATATTATCCAGTTCACCACGCGCGATAATCAGACGCGAGTGGCTCATCTGCAATAACTGCTCTTTAATACTGTCGGCATCATTATCCAAGTCAATCCATTCCAGTTCAGGACGTGGCGTCATTACCGATTTGACTGGACGTTCAGACAGACCCAACACCCCCTGCACCATGACACTATGATAGATGCCGTTGTCATCATTAAAGACTTCATCGGCAAAGGCACGGGTTGCCAGAACATCTTCCAGTTCAAACGAATCATTGTCCTGAGCAGGTTTACCACCCAGCATCCGCATTACGGCAGAGGCAGTACGGTAGCGCATGTCGGTGGTGGTCACCATTTTTTCCTGATTGCGTTTCATGGTCTGGTTAATAAATTCGACAATGACTGAGAAACCAATCGCAGCATATAGATAGCCTTTCGGAATATGGAAACCAAAGCCTTCCACTACCAGCGAGAAACCGATCATCATCAGGAAGCCCAGACATAGAATCACCACGGTCGGATGCTTGTTGACAAAGTCCATCAGGGCTTTGGATGCCCAGAGCATAATCCCGATGGCAATAATCACGGCAATCATCATCACTGACAGGTCTTTTACCATGCCGACTGCTGTAATCACGCTGTCTAATGAGAATACGGCGTCCAACACCACGATCTGGACAATCACCATCCAGAATACCGCATGGACCGGATTTTCTTCTTTGATGACCGGTCTGGCTTCCAGACGCTCATGCAGCTCCATGGTGCCTTTGAACAGCAGGAACACCCCACCAAACAATAGAATCAGGTCTCGACCCGAGAAAGCATGATCAAAGATGTGGAACAGTGGATCAGTGAGGGTCACTACCCAGGCAATCGAGGCCAGCAAGATCAAACGCATCAGCAGGGCCAGCATTAAGCCGACAATCCGTGCAGTATTACGCTGTTCTGGTGGCAGTTTTTCCGCCAAAATGGCAATGAAAACCAGATTGTCGATCCCGAGTACAATCTCAAGAACAATTAACGTGAGTAAACCGACCCAGGCTGAAGGGTCTGACATCCATTCAAAGATCATACGCTTGACTCCTGAAGCTCAGGACTGCAGCATGGAATCACCTGACGCTGTGACACAGCAAAACAGAATTTTTTATATTGAATAAGATCAATTATTTGGCGTAGATTTATAAAGTTAAACGGCCAACTACCACTACCCATCGTCGTTCTATTGTTGTGAAACCAATTTTCAGTATAGCAAGATCAATTTGAAATTCACCTGTTTTCATAGCTGTTTATCGATGAATTTTGCTGAGCCATATTGCAGTGAAAATGTAGCCGCACACAGAATTGTCATATTTATTAATTAAGCTAGAGTCACCAGAAAGAAAAATGATAAGGTGAAGAAAATAAATGCAAAGCGTAATTCAAATGACAGATTATTTTAAAGACAACTCCCCAAAAACAACTCGCCCTTTAGTGGCACTCTATTGTGGTTCACGTGCAGGCAACAAGCCGATTTATTTAGAAAAAGCCCTTCAAATCTCGCAAGGACTGGCAGAACATGGTTTCGGGCTGGTCTATGGTGGCGCCAGTATTGGCCTGATGGGACAGGTCGCGGATGCCATGATCCAGCATGGTGGTGAAGTAGTGGGCGTCATTCCCGAATTTATGCTGGACTATGAAATTGCCCATAACCAGCTGACAGAGTTACATGTGGTGACCAGCATGCATCAACGCAAAGCCATGATGGCTGAGCGAGCCTGTGCCTTTGTGGCCTTGCCAGGTGGACTAGGTACTTTTGAGGAAATTCTGGAAATTGCCACTTGGGGCCAATTGAACCAGCACCAGAAACCGATGATGCTATATAACGTCAATGGGTTCTATGATGCCTTGATTGCGCAACTGGACCGTGCCGTTGAAGATGGTTTTTTACCGCCACAGCATCGCGCCAAACTGATCATTTGCGAACACGAAGAAGAAATTTATACAACTTTAACCAATTTAGGCCATCCGCAAAGATTCGTAGTCTAAACTTCTCAAGCAAGAAAAAAGCGAGCACCTGGCTCGCTTTTTTATTGGATTTTTAATATCAGGACTTATTGACCATAATTCGTCACAAAGTCATAAAACATCGGCAAAGTTGTTGCCAGAATGACCGACATGGCCAGACCGAACATCAGTTTCATGGCATCTGCACTGACATTGCGTGACGTACGATGTTTGTTGACTTCATCCAGAATCATCGACATGGCAAATTCACGACCTGCGAGTAATCCCAGGAATACCCAGGTGGTACTCATTGGAATGTTGCTCCACTCTTTAAAAACTAACAGGATAATGGCATACATGAAGTCGATAATCGTTGCAGCACGAATGTCGGTCACACCGGTTTTGGTGTCGACAATGTTTTGGATAGCCCCGCCACGTTGATACAGAATCACACCCAGCAAGACTACGAATACCGTAATCGCAAACATCAGGAATTCAAACGGCACCTGACGTGGCACATACACGAAGATGTTGGCCAGATCCTGAATCAGCCATTGGCTCCACAGGAAACCGGTAGAGACCCATTGCAAGCCCATCCAGACCTTGGAGTGTTCCTGATGACGTGTCTTGGCAAAATGGCGTGCCAGCTGCTTGACCACAAAACGATAGATGACAATCGCCACAATAAAGGCCACGGCGTAGCCCATCATCGATTTGACCATCATCGAGCCTAAGCTGGCAGGAGAGAAAATCGTAAGCACCAGGAAGGTGGTACTGACTGGAATCCCGTATCTGGTTAGTAGTAACAGGAGAATTGGCGGCACAATATACAGCCAGGTAATACCACCTTCAGGGAAAGGAATCGTTTCTAAACGACCGTATGAGGCATCACCCACCCCAGATGCATACCAACCATAGACCAATACGACAATTAAAATTGAGCTGATATAAATCCACAACACCCACCATGGGCGATGTGAATTCGAAGAAATAAATGTCCCTAGGGTTTGAGGTACATCATTTCCGACAATAGAGTAAGCGGCTAAACAAAAGCCGATCACCATCAAAATCTCGATTGTCATAAAAACAAACCTATACGCGAGGAGATTTCAGCATTGCTGAAAAGTTGGCCCAAGATTATGACGGTTTTATTTCATTTTAATGACAAAAATGTCATATATGCGGTCACCTTACAAAAAAGAGCACCGAAGTGCCCTGAGTCTAAAAGCTTTTGGTTACTTGAGATTTAATTGATAAATCGTGGTGCTGCCACTGACTTCATGGCCGACCACCAAGAGTGGTTTCTTATTCGGGGAGTCTTTGGCGGGGATAAATACCAAACCTTCCGGTCCTAAATCACCGGCTTGTCCCATTTCAATCTGCGCTGTGGTTGCTTTAAAATCACGTGAATTAATATATTGCACGAAGATTGGTGATGCAGGTGTAGACACATCATAGACCATGATGCCACCGACACGCTCCAGACCAATAAAGGCAAAGGTTTTTTGGCCAATCTGCCCCAAGGTCACCCCTTCAGGTTCCGGCCCTTTATTGTCACTGCGATTATCCAGTCCGGCTTCTTCATGATTAAAGTTGAAAATTTCAGGATACTGTTTGGCAATATACTGCTCAAACTGATCGCCCGAATCCCATACCAAATCCAAACCAGTCTGCTGATCATTTTCCACCCAGATACTGACCGAGCGTGTACCAAAGCTATATAAATGATCATAGACCAGATTGCCCCGTTCATTCAGTTTGGCTGTACCATCGGCATTTTTTTGATACCCTTCAGTCCAACTAATATTTAACCGGCCCAGCAGATGATCTTCACGACAATCTTTGGCATCCCCTGCAATAGCACCGCAATACGCAAAATTATTCGGGTTCAATTCTGCACCAGCGGCCAATACCCGAAGATGAGCTGGTAAATCATCACCCAGACGGCGGTCAAAGCCTTTAGCATGCACCAAGTGTTTCACCCGCCATTCTTCTACAAAGCCCTGGCTGGTATCGTTATTGAAATATGCAGGATTGTTTTCACCCCAGGCACGGGCATCGCCTTCATTGGCAGACACAATATAGGTTTTACCCGCGACCTCGAAACTTGCAATCGCATCTGGCATATATAAGCCACGGACATTGGCCCAAGTTTGAATATTGATTTTGCCCTGACCCTCGACACCATCCGCATCGCTGACATCCATGCCATGACCCTTCATGCCATGATCTTTAAAGCCAAATGGATAAACAGCGAGCACCTTGGCAGAAGCCACATCAATTTTGGCCAAGGCATTATTTTCCTGTAAGGCAACCCAGGCGGTTTTTCCATCTTTTGAAACAGTGATGTACTCAGGTTCAAAATCCTGCGCTGCGCTGGCCTTTGGTCCGAAAATGCGGATGCCCTGTTCACGCAATGCTGCTTCCCGTCCATTAAAGGCCTTAAAGTCTGCTGTACGAACGATCGGGGCTTTTAAATTGGCCAGACTAATGACAGACACTGAACCTTCTGGATCAACCTGATAATCATCAGAAGGCTCGCCTTCATTGGCCACCAACAAAGTTTGACCATCCGGTGTGAAAGTCAGCATGTCCGGTAAGGCACCCACCTGTACGTGGGCCAGCTTAGTCAAGTCTTTGGCCTGATATAAAGCAACATAGCCAGGGTCTGTTTTCACAGCAGCCTGAATCGCAATGGCGACAATACCATTGTGCACCGCGACACTGTTGACCTCAGCCTCTGGCACAATGTCATCGACTGTGATAGAACTTATTTTTTTCGGCTGATCAGGTTGACTTAAATCCAGTACATCTAATACACCTTCTTTGGCATTGACCACGAATAGGCGTTGACTCTCGGCATCAAAGGCCGGAATTTCTGCTGCACTTTGCGCAAACATACCCGATTCATAAGCGGCTAATTTGCTTAACTCGATCGAGTTCGGTGTAGCCTCAACGATTGGAACCGGTGTTTCATTTTCATTCTCACTTCCACATGCCACCATCCCCACAGCCAGCATGGCCACTATCAATGACTTTAATTTTAATTTCATTTTTTTGTTGATCTATCATGAAGAATTCGTGACCAATTTATAACCAGAGCATTGCAGTGCCATGACAGATCGGTTGCAGTTACTTGACACAACACTGCTATAAAAGTTGACACGCTTTATATACGACAGACTCGACTGATTCCTTTAAACTATTCAAAATTTTCAGTTTTCCAGAATTATGAATGCCACGCCTACGCATCAAGCCTTAGATCCCGAGTTCAGACTGCTGGTCTTGTTGGTCTCGATTGGCTTTTTCATGCAGGGGCTGGATACCACCATTATTAATACCGCCCTACCTGCAATTGCCCAAAATTTGCAGGAAGATCCGCTACGCATGCATAGTGTGGTTGTGGCTTATGTGCTGTCTGTGGCAGCCTGCATTCCCTTAAGTGGCTGGCTGGCAGACCGGTTCGGGGTCAGAAATACCTATTTTGCTGCAATTATTATTTTCTCTTTGGCCTCTTTGGGCTGTGCCTGGTCAAGTAGCCTGAATGAATTATTGGTGTACCGGATCTTTCAAGGGATAGGTGGTGCATTATTGCTGCCGGTAGGCCGGCTGGCCATGCTGAAGATCATTCCCCGTACCCAGTTTCTGGCCGCCATGAGCCTAATGAGTCTGGCCGGCCTGATTGGTCCTTTAATTGGGCCGACCCTAGGTGGCTGGATGGTCGAATATCTGTCCTGGCATTGGATTTTCCTGATCAATTTGCCGATTGGCTTGCTGGGTGCACTGATTACCTTTAAGGCCATGCCGAATGTACTTGAACCTACAGTCGCTCGCTTTGATTATTGGGGCTTTATCTTGCTGGTCGTGGCCATGGTGGGCCTCTGTCTGGGAATTGAAAATTTTGCCAGTCCACAAAACTCGCTGTGGTGGAGCCTGAGCCTGATTCTGGCCGGTTTATTGGCCACCCTGATTTATGCCTATCATTCGCATACCCATAGCAACGCCCTGTTTCGCAGCCGGCTGTTTAAAAATAAAATTTATGCGATTGGTATTTTGGGTAATTTCTTTGCCCGTCTCGGCGGCAACTCGATTCCATTTTTACTCCCCCTCATGTTGCAAGTCGCATTCGGTTTCGAGCCTTTTATTACCGGTTTATTGATGATTCCGACTGTGCTCGGTTCGCTGGCCTCCAAACCGATTATCCGCAAAATCATTCAGCGTTTTGGCTATCGCCGGGTCTTACTGGTCAATACTTTGCTGGTGGGTCTGTGTATTGCCAGTTTTGCCCTGACCACGGCAGAAACCCCAATCTGGCTGCGTGCGATTCATTTCTTTATCTTCGGCATTTTAAATTCACTGCAATTCGTGTCGATGAATACCCTCACCTTAAAGGACTTAAGCCAGCAGGATGCCAGTAGCGGCAACAGTTTCCTGTCGATGATCATGATGCTATCAATGAGTATCGGGGTGGCGCTGGCAGGAACACTGGTGAACATGCTGAGTGCCTATTACGGCGCCGACAATCTGGTGGCTGCTTTTCATGTGTCACTAATCTGTTTAGGCTGTATCAATATTATTGCGGCCTATATTTTCTGGCATATTCCTAAAAATACCCCGGTTTGATGCGATATATTCACTTCGGGCTGATTGTAAGTTTTAGGCTAAATCACATATAGGCAAGGACTGGAAATGCAAAAAAATCAGGCTCCGAACACAGCTAATAAATCGCTCTTGATTGGGCTGGGCATTCTGATCACTGTGATCACTAGCGCCATGGTTTATCTGTGCCTGATGAAAGCACCATCTGCCCATGCAGCTGATTATCCGATCCAGGGCTTTGATGTATCGCATCATCAAAAAGAGATTCAGTGGCAGCAGATTTCGCCTGAAAAATACCATTTTGTTTATCTGAAAGCCACTGAAGGCGGCGACTTTAAAGATACCCGTTTTCAGGAAAATTGGTTGAAAGCACGTGAACGCGGCTTTTTGGTCGGTGCCTATCATTTTTACCGGCTCTGCCGCGATGGCAGCATTCAAGCCCAGAATTTTATTGACTCCGTACCCAATAAACCGGATGCCTTACCGCCAGTAATTGATCTGGAATATGACAGCAAATGCATCAATACCTATTCTAAAGAGCAGCTTTTAAACGAAATTCAGGTGATGCACGATGCCCTGAAAAAGCATTATGGCAAGCAGCCGATTTTCTATATTTCTAAAGCTTTTTATAATATTGTACTGGCAGGAAATTTTTCCGACGTGCCGCTCTGGGTACGTGAATACAAGGGTCTGCCTGATTTAAAAGATCAGCCAGCGTGGCTATTTTGGCAACATACCAGTCAGGGGAAAATTCCCGGTATTAGCACACCGGTAGACCTGAATGTTTTTTATGGCTCAGAACAGCAATGGGATGATTTTCTCAAGAAGAATGAGATTGTAATACCTTCATCTGAGAATCAAGCGAGATAAAGCTGATCGTTTGAAAACAAGTTCTTGATAAAAAAAAACAACAAGGAAATAAAAAGATTGAAATGGATAAAAGGCGTTTTACTCGGTCTGCTAATTCTTCTCCTGCTCATCGCAGGTACACTGGCTTATCTGTTGCAAGCTTCAGGAGAACTCAGGGACTTTCAAGCGTGGCAGCCGCAAACCGGTACATCCGTTCACGGTCTCACCGTTAAATTTTTTGGTGTGTCCACCCTGTTACTCGATGATGGCCACGATCAGGTCCTAATCGATGGTTTCTTTAGCCGGCCATCTTTGTGGCAAGTACTTAGCCGCCCTATTCAAAGTGACAGGCTACTCCTTGAACAACTGGTGCAACGCCACGAATTGAGCCGGACCCAAGTCATTCTGGTTACTCACTCGCATTATGACCATGTGCTAGATGTACCGGCCTTACTGGAAATGCTTCCCGAAACCGTTGTCATCGGTTCGCCGAGCACCCTAAATATCGCCAGGGCAAACCCTAAAGTTACTCCACAGCAATTACAGCCGATTAAGCCTGGGCAAGTACAGCAATGGGGACATTTCCAGACCACGGCAATTCCCTCACAACATACCCCGCCCACAGCGATAAATGATGATTTAGGCGAAGAGCTGCTGCGGCCTTTCACCCTTCCGGCTAAATTTTCCGAATTTAAGGAAGGTGGCAGTTTCGACTACCTGATTGAGCATGCAGGACATAAAATTCTGGTCAAGGCCAGTACCGGATTTATTCCAGAGCAATTGCAGCATCTGAAAGTCGACACCCTGTTTTTAGGCATTGCCCAGCTTTCCAGACAATCCGATGCCTATCAGCAGCAATATCTGGCTGAAACCCTGAACCTCCTCAAGCTCAAAGTGGTGATTCCGGTGCATTGGGATGATTTTTTTCAGCCGTTAAACCAGCCGCTGCAATTTTTACCCCGTCTTGCCGATGACACTCCAAAAAGTTTGCAACTTCTGATTCAGGCTGCCGAGACACAAGGGACAAAAGTCATTCTGCTCAGCGGACCGCAACCCTATTTACTCAACTCAGCCTTCGCTTCCCAATCCGATTAAAGCCCCTTAAGATAGCGAACATGCGCAAAATTATTCATCTCGATATGGATGCCTTTTATGCCTCGGTAGAGCTGCGTGAACGTCCAGAACTGAAAGACTTACCTGTGGTGATTGCCTCGCATCATCCTCGGGCGGTGGTCGCGGCTGCCTCCTACCCGGCACGGGTTTATGGCCTGCGTTCTGCCATGTCCATGGGGCAGGCGCGCAAACTATGTCCTCAAGTTATCGTGATTGAGCCGGATTTTGCCAAATATCGGCAGGTATCGGCACAGATTCATCAGATCTTCCAGCAATATACTTCCCTGATTGAGCCACTGTCTCTGGATGAGGCCTTTCTAGATGTCACAGAAAATTTAAAACAAATCCCAAGTGCTACCGAAGTCGCCATGCGAATTCGCGAGGATATTTTTCAAGCCACCGGATTAACCGCTTCTGCTGGTGTAGCACCCAACAAGTTTCTTGCCAAAATTGCTTCGGACTGGCACAAACCGAATGGGATCTGTGTGATTAAACCTTCGCAGGTACAGCGTTTTATCCAGGATCTGCCACTGAAAAAAATTCCCGGCGTCGGTAAAGTCACTCAGGAAAAACTGAAAAGCCTGAATCTAGAAACTTTAGGCGATTTACAGCAAATCGATGAAGCCTTACTAATTCAACATTTTGGCAAATATGGCCGGCGGCTATTTTTGTATGCTCAAGGCATTGATGAACGACCGGTTGAGGTGGAACGGGAGCGCCAGCAAATTTCCAAAGAAACCACTTTTGATGATGACCTTCATCTAAACCAATGTCGCCCCTATTGGGAACCTTTACTTGGACAAGTATGGCAAAGCCTGCAAAAGAAACAGCTTTCGGCTCGTGGCGTTACGGTCAAATTAAAACTCAAGAACTTTCAGGTGATGCAACACAGTAAAAGTTTTAAACAGGTGCTGCGTAGCCCACAGGAATTAGCCCAAGCCTTGGACTTACTGCTCGATGACCTGCATATTGCCCCGCAGATGCAATTCCGGCTGATCGGTGTTGGCGTGTATCAGCTCAGCGTCCCCGAAACTGAAACCCAGTTATTGCTACTCTAAACCTTTTTTGATCATGTTTTAGGCATCAGTTTAAAAATACGGCAACTTTGTTTTTACATTTTGATTTTTTAGAGTACTCTATCTGCGCAATGCATTATCCATGTATGTGCTGAGATGCTGAAAATCACCTTTACTTTCAGCATGATGTCCTGTGATTAGCGTGACGATCAAATCCGAATATTGCAGGGCAACTCTGATGTAACTCATGGAATCCCCTCCTGCATGTCTTCTGTAAATTCTTCTGTTGTTCAAGAACAACGCGCACGTAAAGCTGCGCTGTCTAGTTTTGTTGGTGCTGTTGTCGATTGGTATGATTTTCTCCTTTATGGCATTGTTGCAGCCTTAATTTTTAAAGATCAGTTTTTCCCCAGTATTGGCGAGAACATGGGTACCCTTGCGGCTCTGGCCACCTTTGGGGTCGGCTTCCTGTTTCGTCCTTTAGGTGGTGTGGTATTTGGTCACTTTGGTGACAAGCTCGGCCGTAAAAAAATGCTGGTACTTACGGTAATCCTGATGGGAATTTCCACGGTCGGGATTGGTCTGCTGCCAAATTTTGAAGCAATTGGCTGGTGGGCTCCGGTGCTGTTGGTGTTTTGCCGTGCCTTGCAAGGCTTTGCCGTGGGTGGTGAATGGGGCGGCGCAGCTCTGATGGCAGTTGAAAATGCACCCAAGGGTAAAAAAGCCTTTTATAGCAGCGGGGTTCAGGTCGGCTATGGTGTTGGCCTGGTATTGGCCACTGGTGCAGTCTCCATTATTATTGCGACACTGGGTGAAGAAGCCTTTGCCGAGTGGGCATGGCGTATTCCCTTTCTGGCCAGCATCGTACTGTTAGCTGTGGCGATGTGGATTCGCCGTGATCAGGATGAATCTCAGGAATTTGTAGAAAAGGTGGTCAAAGCAGACCATCATCCAGAAAAGCTGCCAATCTTGCAAGCCATCAGCAAACATCCAAAAGCTTTCTTCTATATCATTGCCTTACGTCTGACTGAATTGCTGACCATGTATCTGGTCACCAACTTTGCCCTGAACTATTCCACCAGCAACCTAGGCATGGACAAACAGTTCTTCCTGAATATCACGCTGATGGTCGGGGTAATTAGCTGTTTCAGTATTCCATTTTTTGCTTGGCTGGCGGATAAATTCAATCATCAGAAAATGTGTGTCTGGGGCGGTTTGATTGGTGCGCTTTCAGCCTTTCCATTTTTTATGGCGCTCGATGCACAAAACACCTGGATGATCATTGTCGGGGCAATTTTACTGGCGAACGTCGCACACGATATGGTGGTCAGTGTCCATCAACCGATTTTCACCTCATTGTTTGGCACCGAATACCGCTACAGCGGTGCCGGAGTTGGCTATCAGGTGGCGAGCATCATTGGGGGTGGTTTTACCCCATTTATTGCAGCGGCACTGGTGATTTGGGCGGATGGTTCATGGCATTATGTAGCCATCTATCTGGCGGTGGGTTGTCTGCTGACTGCACTGGTCGCAGCCCTGATGCCCAAAACTCAGGATGAACAACATGACAGTTGAACGTTTACACGTATCGAAACGCTTTTCGGAAATTGCTATTGCCGGTAATCTGGTGCATCTTGCCGGCCAGCTGGCCACAGATGTTGAACTGGATATTAAAGGGCAAACCCAACAGACTTTAGATATTATTGACCAGTTTCTGGCAGATGCCGGCACAGACAAAAGTCACATCATGTCGGTAACCATCTATTTGAAAGACATTGAAAAAGATTATGCAGCCTTCAATGAAGTCTGGGATGCCTGGGTCGCTGATATCGAAGCGCTGCCTCGTACCTGTGTAGAAGCAAAACTCTATGATCCACGGGTATTGGTCGAACTGACTGTCGTGGCGGTTAAACCAGAATAATGTTTCAAGATCGATACTCATAAAAAAAGCATGCTTCTGGCATGCTTTTTTGTTTTAACCGACTGCTTTGATTTTACTGCGCTCTAAATCCGAATATAAATAATATTTTTTCAGATCATTGCTAACTGTATATTTGGGCATTTTTTGCATTTGCGCTTGCTCCTGTAAGAAGTCCTGGCGCAACTGATAATATTCCGGCACATCCTCGTAACGGATCACCCGATAACCAGCCATGGTCAGTAATGCATCCTGGAATCCTGTCTGCTGGGGACGCTTAAGGATTAAAGGGTCATCTACCGCTACAACTGCCAGAATCTGATATTGCTGATCCAGAATTACAAAATCTGCAGTCAGGTTGCGGTACTTATGTCGAGTCCGGTTAAATTTAGTCGTCATTAAGGCATCATAGGAAACATGTGCCAGAATAATGTATTCAGGTAATACTTCTCTCAGGCGAGTGAAGGTCAATTGCTCATTCAGGTTAAAAATAGCACGCTGCTTTAACGCGCTGTCTTGTGGTTTGGAATTATTTCCGAGCTTTTTCCATGCCATGAGCACGACACAGAAGAGCAGGAAACTCCCAATCATAATATAGGTGGTCATGCCTAAATCCTTGCATTCTTATAATCATTTTTGTTTTATTGTTATGCAGTATAAACCCACGCTTTATTTTAAATAGATCCAACAACCAATCTGTTTAAATACCCATACAACCGGTATCAAAACTCGATTCTGTGTTACCTAAAGTGACATCTCTCTAGATGCCAATGAAAGTGGATTTAAAGTACTGATAATGCACTCTAAAACATCCATGGAATTGACCGCAATACATATCTGCCCAACTGTAGGACAATTCCGACAAGGTGTTATTTTTATATCACTTTTTTAAAGAACTTAGTCCAAATAATATATTCTTTTACACTTTCAACGAACAAGCTCAGGCTACGTTACTTTACCCAAGAGCTAAAAAAAGACACCGAAGTGTCTTTTTATTAACTTAATTATGCACGTGATTTGGGCTTCGCTTTAGGCTTTGGCCCACCAAACGGTTTTTTGGCATCACCCGTTTCACGTGGTGGTAAACCAGTGTGCTGGGTCAGAATTTGACCACGCTCAGGACGTTTCTTGGTATTTGAAGGACGTGACTGAGCTTGTGCAGCCTTGCTACGATTCCCTTGCTCACCGGTACGTTTTTGCGAATCACCGACAACCGTCGAATTCTTCTTACGCGCCGATTGATACTGACCGTCTGCACTGCCTACAGGCTGATAAGTCGGAATTAAATGCTGTTTCGAATTACCAATCAAATCCTGACGACCCATTTCTTTCAGGGCTTCACGCAGTAAAGGCCAGTTGTTTGAATCATGATAACGCAAGAAAGCTTTGTGCAAACGACGACGCTTCTCACCTTTCACAATGTCAACATTTTCAGTATAACGCGCCACTTTCGCCAGCGGGTTTTTACCCGTGTAATACATAGTAGTTGCAGTCGCCATCGGTGATGGATAGAAGGTCTGTACCTGATCGGCACGGAAACCATTCTTCTTCAACCAAATCGCCAGATTCATCATGTCGTAATCGGTGGTGCCCGGATGCGCCGCGATGAAGTAAGGAATCAAGTATTGTTCCTTACCGGCTTCTTTACTGTAACGATCAAACATTTGCTTGAAGCGGTCATAGGTACCAATACCTGGCTTCATCATTTTATTGAGTGGACCTTTCTCGGTATGTTCAGGCGCAATTTTTAAGTAACCACCGACATGATGGGTGACAAGTTCTTTGACATATTCAGGGTTTAAAACCGCAAGGTCATAACGTAGGCCTGAACCAATCAGAATTTTTTTAATGCCTGGTAAAGAACGTGCTTTACGATATAACTGCGTCAATGGCGCATGGTCGGTATGCAGGTTTTGGCACACGCCCGGGAATACACATGACGGTTTACGACAGTTCTTTTCAATCTCAGGATCTTTACAGGCCAAACGATACATATTGGCTGTTGGGCCACCCAAGTCCGAGATAATACCCGTGAAGCCCGGTGCGGTATCACGGATTTTTTCCACTTCACGCAGAATCGATTCTTCAGAACGGTTCTGAATAATACGACCTTCATGTTCCGTAATTGAACAGAAGGTACAACCACCGAAACAGCCACGCATGATATTCACAGAGAACTTGATCATGTCGAATGCCGGGAAACGTGCATTGCCATAAGCAGGATGCGGCAGACGTGCATAAGGCAGGTCAAACACATAGTCCATTTCTTCGGTAGTCAACGGAATTGGCGGTGCATTCAACCAGACATCACGTTCACCATGCTTTTGCACCATGGCACGCGCATTCCCCGGATTGGTTTCCAGATGCAGAATACGGTTGGCATGTGCGTAGAGCACTGGATCTGCAGCCACTTCTTCAAAAGCAGGCAAACGGATTACGGCCAATTCACGCGGCGGTAACTTATGTTTAATCGCTTTAGAAGCCGGTTGCAGTTGCACAATTTGCGTATCAGGATCTAGGTCATCCCCTGCTCGCACAATCGGATTGGCGACATGTTCTTTTTGGAAACCTTGGTACTGACTAGAATCCTTGCCTTGTTCAATCTCACAACCCTCGATATCTTCAGTCATGACATACGGGTTAATAATTGGATCAACACGGCCAATGGCATCGACATCATTCGATGCAATTTCCACAAACTTGGCTTTAGAGGCACGATTGTGTTTATTCACAATGAACGCAGTACCGCGAACATCAGTAATCTCGTGAATTTTCTCGCCACGTGCCAGACGATGCATAATTTCAGTGATTGAACGCTCACCATTACCGTACATCAAAAGATCGGCTTTTGAATCCATCAATACTGAACGACGGACTTTGTCTGACCAGTAATCATAATGCGCAATACGACGTAAGGATGCTTCAATACCGCCCAATAATACCGGTACATCCGGATAAGCTTCACGGACACGCTGGCAATACACGGTTGCCGCACGGTCTGGACGTTTGTTTGGCTGATTGTCTGGTGAATAGGCATCATCAGAACGGATTTTACGGTCAGCCGTATAACGGTTGATCATAGAATCCATATTCCCTGCTGTTACACCCCAAGCAATATTCGGTTTACCCAAAACGCGGAACGCATCCACGCTGGTCCAGTCTGGCTGTGCAATAATGCCGACACGGAAGCCTTGTGCTTCTAGCGTACGACCAATAATGCCTGAACAGAAAGACGGATGATCGATATAAGCATCACCACAAACTAAAATAAAATCACAGCTGTCCCAGCCGAGTTGATCCATTTCCTCGCGTGACATCGGCAAAAATGGCGCAGGGTCAAAACAAGACGCCCAATATTTGTCGTAATCAAACAACGCTTTTGGCGCAGTCTGCATGGTATAAGCAGTAGACATGGCTAGCAATTCTCGGCTGGCAGATGATAGGAGATCTAAAAATAAGATCAAAGATGAAAGCCGATTATTTTACCATGAATCGGCCCTAGCTTGCTTGATTATAATTTATACAAAATCAGAGACTAACTGAATCACGCTCTATTTGTCACTTGAATCTAAAGTTTAAATATTTCAAAAAAGAAATTGATTCTATTTATGAGGAGGAAAGCTTGGAAATAATCTCTAATTTGAACGGAGTTTTAAACTGAATGACAAACCCGTCAGTAATAATGCGGCAATAAACACAGTTAATCCTATCCAGCCATAATTTTCCCACACCAATCCGCTTGAGCTCCCCAACACACTTGAACCCAAGTAATAGCAAAATAAATACAGCGACGAACCGACTGCCCGATACTGTAACGACTGGATCGACACCCAGCTACTGGCGGTAGAATGGGCAGCGAAGAAAGAAAAAGTAAAAATCAGCAATCCGGTAAAAACAACAACCAACTGATTGATCAGCATCAGCGACAAGCCCACAAGCATCATCAGGATCATGGCTGCCAATATTCTAAATTTTCCGTAATGCCGCCCCCAATGTGCTGCTCGAGGGGAACTATAAATGCCGGCCAAATAAGTAATCGAAATCACACCAATCCAGACATGAGATAGCTCAAATGGCGCTTGGATCAAGCGATAGCTCAGATAATTAAATACCGAGACAAAGCAGCCCATCAAGATAAAACCTTGCAGGAATAAAACCCGAAGTTTTGGATCAGCTAGATTCTGTCTAAATGAGTTTTTAAAACGATTCAGCTTGATTGGATAGGCTTTAAAATGTTGCGAAGCGGGTAAGAGGTAATAAAATAAGCCTGCAATACAGAGATTTAAAATACCAATCAACAAAGTAGCAGATTGCCAAGAGATAAAATCAACTAAAACTCCGGCAATTAAACGCCCTCCCATACCACCTATCGCTGTGCCAGAAATATATAAGCCCATGGCAAAACCGATATCCTTTTCTGCAATTTCTTCCCCGATATAAGTCATCGCGACTGCTGCGACACCACTGACTGTCAATCCAATCATTACTCGTGTGGTCAGAAACACGGACCAGATCGGCAATATTGCACTTAATAGCAATAATACTGAGACTGAAAATAGAGACCAGACCATAATCGGCTTACGACCAAGTCGGTCTGAAATTAGTCCAGTAAAAATCAGGCCAACTGCCAAGGCAATAGTAGAAAAAGATAAGGGGAAACTACTTTGAGTCGGGCTGACCTGGAAATAATCAGCCAGAATCGGCATCATCGGCTGTACGCAATACAGTGATGAAAAAATGGCAAAGCCAGCAAGGAATAAGGAAAAAAGCACTGCTTTAAAAGCAGAAGAGCCATATTCAATATGGCTTGAAGATGAATTTGAGGACATATCCGCTCCATAGACCGGTTCAGTATACGCCTCTCAATTTTATTTTTATGTGATGTTTCAGTCGAAATAGCACATAAATAACATTTATTTGACTAAATTCCACGCATAAAAAAAATCCCCCTCTGCTAATGCGGAGGGGGATTTTGGAATAATGAGCTGGCGATGACTTACTCTCACATGGGTAATCCCACACTACCATCAGCGCTAAGAGGTTTCACTTCTGAGTTCGGGAAGGGATCAGGTGGTTCACTCTTGCTATGGTCGCCAGCACAACTGTTTATGGATACTTGCTAGGTCTTATTGAGATGCCTTGCTTTCTACCAAATAGAATTCATTAACAGATATATCTGAGTTGGGTATTTTGTTCGTTCAGCGTAACTAAATCAAGCTGTTTTGTTTAATATCGAATCAATCGATCCTCACTTCTTTCGAAGTTCGTACAACAACTGTTTGGGTGTTGTATAGTCAAGCCTCACGAGCAATTAGTATTGGTCAGCTTCACATATCACTATGCTTCCACATCCAACCTATCA